>CAZXNF010000445.1:0-3467 GCA_964641785.1 uncultured Streptomycetaceae bacterium
CTTTCAGCGAAACCGCGCGCGAGGCGGCCACGACGCCTTCGGCGATGGTGTCGCACTTCATGATGCCGCCGAAGATGTTGACGAGGATCGCCTTCAGCTCCGGGTTGCGCAGCATGATCTTGAAGGCTTCGGTGACCTTCTCCGCCGTCGCGCTGCCGCCGACGTCGAGGAAGTTCGCCGGACGGCCGCCGTACAGCTTGATCGCGTCCATCGGCGCCATCGCCAGCCCGGCGCCGTTCACCAGGCGGCCGATGTTGCCTTCGAGCTGGATGTAATTGAGGTCGAACTTGGAAGCCTCGACCTCGGCGGGATCCTCCTCGTCCAGGTCACGCAGCGCCGCGAGGTCCGGATGCCGGAACAGCGCGTTGTCGTCGATGTTGATTTTCGCGTCAAGCGCGACGACCCTGCCGTCGCCGGTCAGGATCAGCGGATTGATTTCGGCGAGCGAGGAATCCGTCTCAACGAAGGCCTTGTAGAGGCCCTGCAGGCAGACACGCGCCTGCGCCACCGCGGATTCGGGCACGCCCATCTGGCGCGCGGCCTCATCGGCCTCGGCGTCCCGCAGGCCCGTGCCCGGATCGACGAACACCTTGTGGATCTTGTCCGGCGTGTGCGCGGCCACTTCCTCGATGTCCATGCCGCCTTCGGAACTGGCCATGAGGCACACGCGCTGCGTGCCGCGGTCCACTACCAGGCCGACGTACAGTTCCTTCTTGATGTCGGCGCCTTCCTCGATCAGCAGGCGGCGCACCTTCTGACCCTCGGGCCCGGTCTGGTGCGTCTTCAGTTGCATGCCCAAGATCTGCTTCGAGAGCGTGCCGACCTCGTCGATGGACTTGGCGACCTTGACGCCGCCGCCCTTGCCGCGCCCGCCGGCATGAATCTGGGCCTTGACCACCCAGACCTTGCCGCCCAGCGTGCGCGCGGCGGCCACTGCTTCATCGGCGCTGAAGCACGGGACGCTGCGCGGCGTGGCCACGCCGTATTTGCGCAGAATTTCCTTGGCTTGATATTCGTGGATTTTCATCGGGTTTCCTTCAACGTTCCGCTTTCAACGTCCCATTCGTTCGAGGGTCGCACACGCTCGCCGGCAGGCGAGCGAATCTAGGACTGCCGCGCGGTCGGCGCCTTGACCGCAGTCAACATTCCCGCGTTCACCCCGAATCGATACGCACGCCCTGCCACAGTCGCGCGACGGTCAGGGTTTGCTCTGCGGGTGCTTGCCGCTGCCGGAGAAGCGCCGGGCAGCCGGCTACCGCGGGATTGAATTGCTGCGGTGCGTTTGAGTATAGCGCAGGCATTTGACGGACCCGCGCGCGGACAAACGCACAAAAAAAAGCGCCGGTCTTGTGGACCGGCGCCTGAACATTCCACCAAAGGAGGAGGTTTTGGAGGAGTTGGCTGATGCTCGTTGCGAGCACCAGACAACTTAATTATGGGGTGGCGTCCGTCGCATTGCAAGCCATTTTTGCGGCATTGCAATACACTTTATTAAGTTAAGAAAAAGTAACTCTAATGCGCAATTAATCTATATTTACCTAGTCATAGAGGACCAATAACTATAATTGCTCAATGGTATGTAGCCTCTGAAAGGCCCGGCAACGCTGTCTTTGCCGCACTGCCGCACCGGAGGCGGCGGGGTGCCGGTAGCCGCCTAGCGAACCACCAGCACGGGGGTCTTGGTGTAGGTCAGCACTTTGCGCGTTTCGCTGCCCAGCAACAAGGCCGCGAGGCCACGTCGGCCATGCGAGGTCATGAGGATGAGATCGCAACCGCGGGCATCGGTGGTCTTGAGGATGGCGTCATGCGGATGGTCGCCCGTTTCGCACACCGTCTCGCAGGCCACGCCAGCCTCGGCTGCCGTCGACATGGCGAACTGGAGGTAGGCTTCCGCGCGGGACTTGGCCTCCTGCTCGATGCGCGCCTCCGTCACCGGATCGAACGATCCCTCGTAGGCGATCATCAGGTGGTAGTCGGGGATCACGTGGATGACGGTGACCTTCGCACCGTGCTCGGCGGCGAGGGCGACCCCGTAACGCAAGGCCTTCTGCGACAGCTCGGACCCGTCGGTCGGGATCAGGATGTTCCGGAACATGGCCCCCTCCTCGCGCTGATTAAACGGCGGCGCTAGCTTACCTTAGAGCGCGTAAGAGAATGAAACGCGCTCTTGGCCAGGGGCACGGCAGACAACCGGCGCGGGGCGCGGTGCTACACTTTTCGCCCCGCCGCAGACACTCCGAGGAGACCCGCATGACCGGTTACACGTTTTCCGGCGCGTTCGCGCCTAGCCTGCCCGACTGGCGCGACCTGGCGTCCGCCTGGCTGCCTCAGGGGTTTGCGCGCCTCACGCAGCCCATCGCCTCGACCGTCCTCAACACGGACACTGGCGGCCTCGTCGCCGGTGAAGTGAAGATCGCCACCATGACCGGCCCCGTGCCGGCCTATCGCGCGCATCCGGACCAGGCCGGCAAGTTTCCGGTGGTGCTGGTGGTGCAGGAAATTTTCGGCGTGCACGAACACATCAAGGATGTCTGCCGGCGGCTCGCCAAGCTCGGCTACTTCGCGATCGCGGTGGACCACTATTTCCGGCAGGGCGACGTCACGCAGATGACCGACAACCAGGAAATCTTCGCCAAGGTCGTCAATCACGTGCCGGACAGCCAGGTGATGTCCGATCTCGACGCGGCCGTAGTACATGCGGAAGCGAGCGGGCGGGCTGACACCGCAAAGCTCGGCATCACCGGCTTCTGCTGGGGCGGGCGCATCACCTGGGCCTACTGCGTGCACAACCCGAAGGTGAAAGCGGGCGTAGCGTGGTATGGGCGCCTCGTGGCGCCGGGAAAAGCGCCCCTGCAGCCGGCGTATCCGGTGGAGCTCGCGGCGGTGCTCAAGGTGCCGGTGCTGGGCCTCTACGGCGAGGCCGACGCCGGCATCCCGGTGGAGCATGTCGAACAGATGCGCTCGGCACTGAAGGCCGCCGGCCATGCCGCCAGCGAGATCATCGTCTACCCCGGCGCGCCACACGCCTTCTACGCCGACTACCGGCCGAGCTACCGCAAGGAAGCGGCGGACGACGGCTGGAACCGCATGCAGGCGTGGTTCAAGGAGCACGGCGTGGTCTGAACCGAAAACAGATTTCCGCCAAGATCTCGATACCCCCTTGAGGGGTACGCCAAGGGAAAAAGCGAAAGACGACAAACGAGAGAAGATAGACGGAAGTACGAGGTCCGGCTGCGCTGACTTTTCGTCTCTCGTCTCTCGCATTTCCATGGCGGCCATCTTTCAAATGAAAACGGGCGGGGGAGTCTGCGACTCTCCCGCCCGTTTCGTTTTGCTGCCGGCGACCGGAGTTACTTGGTGGCCGTGGCTTTCGCGTCTTTTTTCTTGCCTTTCTTCTTGCCCTTGGTGTCGCCTTTGGCTTTGGCTTCGCCCTTGGGCGCCGCTTTCGCGTCGGCCTTGGCATCCGC
>CAZXNF010000446.1:0-3466 GCA_964641785.1 uncultured Streptomycetaceae bacterium
CGCCGTAGATCGTCTCCGCGAACTGCACCTGCTCCCCGGTGAGGTTGCCGCCCGTATTGTCCGCGAGCACCTTCGAGAGGATGAGCGCGCTGTTGAGCGGCGTGCGCAACTCGTGGCTCATGTTGGCGAGAAATTCCGACTTCACCTGGTTCGCGCGCGCGAGCTCGTCCGAGTGCGCTGTCAGTTCGAGCTGTGCGCGCTCGAGGTCGCCCTTCTGCGCCTCCAACACTTCGGCCTGCGTCTCAAGCTGGGCGTTGGTCTGCTCAAGCTCCGCCTGCTGCGCCTCGAGGTGTACAGCACTCTCCTTGAGCGCGCGGCTTTGCTCTTCGAGCTCTTCGTTGGAAACGCGCAACTCCTCTTGCTGAGCCTGGAGTTCCTCTGCCTGTCGCTGCGTCTCCTTGAGCAGGAGCGCGAGCTCTTTGCGGTACTGCGCAGCTCTCAGGGCAACGCCGATGGGCTCAGCGATCAGGCGCAGCAGTTCCAGGTCATGCGGAGAAACGGGGCGAAAGAAGCCCAATTCCAGAACCGCATTGGCCACCCCGTCGGCGCTGGTCGGCGCTATCACGAGGTGCCGGGGTCTGCTGGCGCCCAAGCCAGAGCTGACAGGAAAGTACTCCTGCGGCACATCGTTGACCCTCAGGACAGACTTCTCCTGCATGGCTTGTCTCGTCAGCCCCCCCACGGGACGATCCATGTCGGGCCCGTCTAACGTTCGCGCTGGAATCGCATAGGCGCCGACGAGCCGGAGGCGGCCTTCCTCCCCTGCAAAGTACATCGCCCCCACCTGGGCGTTGAGATAGCGAGCGACATAGCTGACGATCTTTTCGCCAAGTGGATCGAGATCCTGCGCGCCCTGCAACCGGACACTGAGTTCGTTCTGTCCCGACCGCAGCCATGCCTGCGTTTGCATCTCGCGAAAATCCTGCGCGGACACGACTGCGGCGGCGACGATGAGGAAGAACAAGATCGCTGCTCCCGTCCAGGAGACGAACGTCGAGAAGGCGGCGGCCTGCTCCCATTCGTGCGTTCCGGCAACGTCCAACGCTCGCTCGGTGACCAATAACTCCTGGATCGCCGCGCGGACACGGTCCATCTTCTCTTTTCCCTGGCCCGAACGAACCGCTTCGAGCGCGGCTTCAGCCTGACCCGCGCGCTTCAGCTTGATCGTCTCCTGGAGCTCTGCCAACTTGTCGGCGATGCGGCTGTCGAGGGTATCAAGCTGCAGCAGCCCCGCCGGGTGGTCTTCAATCAAGCGCCGATAATCGGCGCTCTGACGTGGCAGTGCAACGAGCGCGGCAGTGTACGGTTCGAGAAAACGCTCGGCGCCCGTCAATATATAACCGCGCTGACCTGTCTCCGCGTCCCTGAGCGTGGAGAGCAACTCGCCGACCATGCGCGTCCTCTCGAGCGATTGCACCATTTTTTGTACGCCCGCCGATCGAGTCTGCAGGGTGTGAGAGGAGATAACCGACATGGCCACTACGGTAAGCAGCGCGACAATAAAGCCGACCAGTGTCTTTCGTGGCAACGACGAAGCCCACCGGCCACCGGGCGCGGCGGACGGGCGGGCATCTAAGCGCTGGTCAGGAGGGCTTGGCTGCGGAGTTTCGTCGTCTATGGCTTCTTTGGTCATGGTTGTTCCCAGCTACGCATCATCAGTTAGCCGCTATCTGCGCAAAAGCATTCGCGGCAGGGCCAAATGCGTATATTCAGACTTGGTATTTGTTGAACTTATCGGTAATACGAACCATTCAAGAATATCGGCCCAGCAGAACTCGCCGTAAGCCACTTCTGGTACGCAGCCAAGGTAGACCACCCCGAAAATGATGCAGTTTTCCCCGGGAGATGAAGTAATTCAACGAACCGCTAGTGCCCGAGGGCCTCCTCGGGCATCGATGGGTGCAGGGCAGGTCCGTCCTGACTATATTGCGTCCTGCGCCCAGTAGTCTGTACGTTACAGCACTTAAGCATTGGGACAGTATGCCAATGGAAGACCGGAGCCTTTTCCAACGGGGTATGAGTCTGAAGGGGGAGCGTGTTTCCAACGGGGTTTGAGTCTGAGCGGGTAGCTGGGTCGATCATGATGCGAGGCATGGTGATCGATATGAACGACCGACAGTTGCTGACGCTGGCCCGGCTGCGCGCCTTTCTCAACGGCACCGTCGCGCTCGACTGTGCGGTGGCGCCCGACGAGCGCTACGCCTTCATCGCCCGCACGATACGGCGCTTCGGTTACGTGCGCCTGAACCGGGCCGACAAGAGTGTGGTGTTGCGCTTTCTCGCGCGCGCGAGCGGCTATTCGCGCCGGCAGCTCACGCGGCTGGTGCAGCGCGTGCGTGCGCAGGGCCCACTGCTCAAGCGCTATCGTGCCTCGCGCACCAGCTTTGCGCGCACCTTCACCAACGCCGATGTGCTGCTGCTCGCGCACAACCGATACCTTGCACGGCACGCTCTCTGGGCCGGCCACCAGGAAGCTCATGGAGCGCGCCTACACCGTCTTTGGCGAAACCCACTATGAGCGCCTGACCACGATCTCAGTGGCGCACCTGTACAACCTGCGCAAGCGCGCCGGCTACCAGCGCCACCGACAGGTCTGGACCAAGACCCGGCCGGTGCCCCTCGCCATCGGCGCGCGGCGCGCTCCGGCCCCCAATAACCGGCCTGGCTACCTGCGCGTGGACAGCGTGCATCAGGGCGACCAGGACGGCGTCAAAGGCCTCTACCACATCAATGCCGTGGACTGCGTCACGCAGTTTGAGGTGGTGGCCACCTGCGAGCGCATCAGCGAGGCCTTCCTCATCCCGGTGCTCGAAGCGCTGCTGCAAAGCTTCCCCTTCGCGATTCGCGGCTTTCACAGCGACAACGGCTCCGAATACATCAACCGCCACGTTGCCAAATTGCTCGACAAGCTGCTCATCGAAGAGCACACCAAATCGCGCTCGTGCCACAGCAACGACAACGCCCAGGCCGAGTCGAAGAACGCCGCCATCGTGCGCAAGCACCTGGGCTACAGCCATATTCCGCAACGCTTCGCCGCAGTGGTCAACGCCTTCTGCTGCGAGCACCTGAATCCCTACGTCAAATTCCATCGGCCGTGCCTGTTCGCCCAAACCATCACCGACGCCAAGGGCCGCCAACGCAAACGCTATCCCTACGAACTGATGATGACGCCCTACGAGAAACTCAAATCACTGCATGAAGCTCAGCAATTCCTCAAACTTGGAATCACCTTCCAGCGCCTCGATGCGCTGGCCTCGGCCATGCGCGATAATGAGGCTGCGCAGCGTCTGAACGACGCCCGCAACCTTCTCTTCAAAACCATTTTCAACCGATCGAAATCAGCCGCCTGAACAACACTCAAAAACCAACCCGCTCAGACTCATACCTGGATTGGAATCTGTAGTGTCCGGTTAAATGTCGAACAGAATCAATTGGCTGGAGGCAACGGGCAATTCTGGCGTGCATC
>CAZXNF010000447.1:0-1829 GCA_964641785.1 uncultured Streptomycetaceae bacterium
TCGTCGCTTACGGCTGCACCACCTGCATGGGCCTCGCCGGGCCGCTGGACAAGGAGCTCGAAGACAACGTGGTCAAGAACGACCTGATCACCGCGGCCGTGCTGTCGGGCAACCGCAACTTCGAGGCCCGCGTGCACCAGAGTCTCAAGGCCAACTTCCTGATGAGCCCGCCGCTGGTCGTTGCCTTCGCGCTTGCCGGCACGGTGCTGCGCGACATGAGCACCGATGCCATCGGCAACGACAAGAACGGCAAGCCCGTCTATCTCAAGGACCTCTGGCCGACGCCCGCCGAGGTTGAAGCGGTGATGAAGTACGCGACCAACCCCGCGAACTTCAAGCGCGAATACGGCGACCTCGACGGCGCGAAAGACCTGTGGGATGCCATTCCGGAAGCCAAGGGCGCCTTGTTCGATTGGGATGCGAAATCGACCTACCTGCTCGAGCCGCCGCTGTTCGAGGGCTTCAAAAAAGAGTTGCCGATAATCACCGATGTTAAAACCGGCCGCGTGCTGGGCATCTTCGGCAACAAGCTGACCACCGACCACATCAGCCCGGTCGCCCCGATCCGCAAGGGCACCCTTGCCGGCGACTGGCTGGTCGCCGCGGGCAGCAAGGACCTGTCGAGCTTCGGCTCGCGCCGCACCAACCATGAAGTCATGGTGCGCGGTGCGTTCGCCAACCCGCGCATCAAGAACCTGATGATCCCGGACAGCGAAGGCGGCGTCACGCTGCACCAACCCGACGGCGAGAAGACCACGATCTACGAAGCAGCGATGCGCTACCAGAAGGAAGGCGTGCCGCTGTTCGTCTTCGGCGGCGAGGAATACGGCACCGGGTCCTCGCGCGACTGGGCGGCCAAGGGCACCCAGATGCTGGGCATCAAGGTCGTCGTCGCGCGCGGTTACGAGCGCATCCACCGTTCCAACCTCGTCGGCATGGGCGTGCTGCCCTGTCAGTTCAAGGGCGACGACAGCGTGCAGTCACTGAAGATCGATGGCACCGAGACCTTCGACCTGATCGGCGTCGCCGGCGGCAACGTGAAACCGCTGCAGGACGTGACGCTGATCATCCACCGCAAGGACGGCGCGACGCAGAACGTCACCGTCACCCTGCGCGTGGATTCGCCGATCGAGGTGGAATACCTCAAGAACGGCGGCATCCTGCCATACGTGCTGCGCGAATTGATGGCAGCCTGAGCAACGAACCAGCGGACCGGGACACAGACGACATGGCAAACGACCCTTTCAAGACCCTGCGCGACTTCGCGCCCGCCGCGGGCAAGACCGGCAAATACCATTCCCTTGCCGCGCTCGAGGCAGCGGGACTCGGGAAAATCTCCCGCCTGCCGCGCGCGATTCGCGTGGTGCTGGAGGCGTTGGTGCGCCACTGCGACGGCAAACTGGTGACCGAAGAGCATGTGAAGGCGCTGGCGGCCTGGCAGGCCAAGGGCGCGCGCACGTCCGAAATCCCCTTCATCGTCGTCCGCATCGTGCTGCAGGACCTGATCGGCTTTGGCACCCTGAACGACCTGTCCGCCATGCGCGCAGCCGCAGGCCGCCTGGGCCTGTCGCCGGGCAGCATCGAGCCGCTGGTGCCGGTGGACGTGGTCGTCGACCACTCGGTGGAGATCGACGTCTACAACAGACCGGACGCGGTGCAGCGCAACCAGGAGATCGAGTTCAAGCGCAATGCCGAGCGCTACCGCTTCGTCAAATGGGCGCAAGGCGCGTTCAAGACCGTGCGCGTGGTGCCGCCCGGTAACGGCATCATTCACCAGATCAACATGGAGTACCTGTCGCGCGGCGTGTGGGAAAAGGACGGCGTGTGGT
>CAZXNF010000447.1:1839-3465 GCA_964641785.1 uncultured Streptomycetaceae bacterium
GGGCGTGGGCGGCATCGAAGCCGAGGCCGGCATGCTGGGCCAGCCCAATGCCTTCCTGACCCCCGACGTCGTCGGCTGCCATATGACCGGCAAGCTGCGCGAAGGTGTCACCGCCACCGATCTCGCGCTCACCGTCACCGAACTCATGCGCAAGGCCAAAGTCGTGGGCAAGTTCGTGGAGTTCTACGGCGAAGGCGCCACCGCGCTGACCGCCGCCGACCGCTGCACGGTCGCCAACATGGCTCCCGAATACGGCGCGACCATGGGTTACTTCCCGGTCGACGACAAGACGGTCGATTATTTCCGCACCACCGGCCGCGAGCCCGAACAGGTCGCCGCCATCGAGGCCTACTACAAAGCGCAGGACCTGTTCGGCATGCCGAAGCCGGGCGACATCGACTACACCGAAGTGATCGAGCTGGACCTCGACAGCATCGTGCCCAGCCTCTCGGGCCCGAAACGCCCGCAGGACCGCGTCAACCTGCCCGATCTCGGCCGCGGTTTTGACGCGCTGTTCTCCGCCCCCACCGACAAGAACGGCTACGCACGTCCGGCCGCCGACCTCACCCGTCGCGAAGCCAGCGGGCATCCCGGGTTCGACGTGGGCCACGGCGACGTGCTGATCTCGTCGATCACCTCGTGCACCAATACCTCCAATCCCGCCCTGCTGATCGCGGCCGGCCTGCTGGCCAAGCACGCGGTCGAAAAAGGACTCACGGTCAGCCCGCGCGTCAAAACCTCGCTGGCTCCGGGCTCCAAGGTCGCTACCGCCTATCTCCGCGATGCCGGCCTGTTGCCGTACCTCGAACAACTGGGTTACGGCGTCGTCGCCTACGGTTGCACCACCTGCATGGGCGCGGCCGGCCCGCTGGACGCCAAGCTGGAGGAAGCGGTGGTGTCCAAGGACCTCGTCACCGCCGCCGTGCTCTCCGGCAACCGCAATTTCGAGGCGCGCGTGCACCCCAACCTGCGCGCCAACTACCTGGCCAGCCCCGCGCTGGTGGTCGCCTACGGCATCGCCGGCACCGTGCGCACCGATCTCACGAAAGATCCCCTCGGCATCGGCAGTGACGGCAAAGCCGTGTACCTCAAGGACGTGTGGCCCAGCGACGCGGAAGTCGCTTCACTGATGAAATTCGCCGCGAACGCCGAGCACTTCCGCCGCGAGTACGGCGACCTGTCGGGGGCCAAGGCGCTGTGGGAAGCCATTCCCACCATCGAAGGCGCGGTCTACCAGTGGGACGCCAAGTCCACCTTCATCAAGGAACCGCCTTTCTTCGAGGGCGTTACCCGCACCCCGGGCAAGGTCACCGACATCAAGGGCGCGCGCGTGCTGGCGATCCTCGGTGACTCCATCACCACCGACCACATCAGTCCCTCCACCAAAATCAAACCCGGCACGCCGGCCGGCAAGTGGCTTGAGGGCTACAACAGCCCGCCTGCCGAGTGGGGCCACTTCGGCGTGCGCCGCTGCAATCATGAACTGATGGTGCGCGGCACTTTCGCCAACGTGCGCCTGCGCAACCAGGTCGCGCCGGGCACCGAAGGCCCCATCACCAAACACCAGCCCGACGGCACCCAGATGACCATCTTCGAGGCCTCCGAGCTCTATCAGAAAGAAGGCAC
>CAZXNF010000448.1:0-3447 GCA_964641785.1 uncultured Streptomycetaceae bacterium
GCCGAAGCCGCTCGAGGAATAGTTGAGGCGGCCCGGTTTTTCCCTGGCGAGTGCAATCAGCTCCTTGACCGTGCGCGTCGGCACCGAGGGATGGACGATCATCGCCAGGGCGACGCTCGAAGTCTGCGTCACCGGCGTAAAGGCCTTGTTGAAGTCATACGGCAAATTTTTGTAGATGCTCGGATGGATCGTGAAGTTGGTCGTGAACATGAGCAGCGTATAACCGTCGGGTGCGCTCTTCGCCGCGATCTCGGCGCCGATGATGCCCTGCGCGCCCGCACGGTTGTCGATGATCCAGGGCTGCCCCAGGCTTTCCTGGAATTTCGGCGACACCGTGCGTGCGACGATGTCGGTGCCGCCGCCGGGCGGATAGGCATCGATCACGCGGATGGGTTTGGCGGGGTAGGCCTGCGCGAGCGCTTCGCCCGCGAGCAGGACCGCGGCGAGTCCCGCCAGCAGGGCATGCCGTTGACGGCTGGTTTTGCGCACAATGTTTCCTTTCATACTTTCATTTCGGTGGTCCGACAGGTGCGCTACAGCGGGGGCGCCATCGTGTGCCAGTCCGTCGCCATCTGGTATCGATGCGCGGCGCGGAACAGGGTCGCTTCGGCGAACGGCCGGCCCACGAGCTGGAAGGCGAGCGGCAGTCCGCGGGAGGAGAAGCCCGCCGGCACCGACAGCGCCGGCAGCCCCAGATAGTTGATGGGCCGGGTGTTGCGCGTGAGGCGGGTCACGACCCGGCTCATCGCCGTCACATCCCCGGCGCGGGTTTCCTCGATGGTGGGCGGCGGCAGGGTCATGACCGGTGTGTGCAGGAGATCGACTCTGGCGAACACGGCCGTCATGAACTCGCGCAGGAAATGCGCGCGCAGGTTGAGTGCTTCCAGATAGGCGGTCGCCGTCACCTGGAAGCCGGGCTCCATGCGGGCACGGATGTGCGGTGCATAGTCCTGCGGCCGCTCGCGCAGCCACCGATGGTGGATGGCCGACGCTTCGGCAATCGTGATCGTGTTGGAGAGCAGGGCCAGCGCCGCCGGATCCGGCACGGGCAGCCGGATCAACCGGGCGCCGAGCGAACGGAACACCGCCAGGCTTGCCTTCATGCAACGCTTCACCTCGTCGGTGGCGTCGTCGTAGTAGTGGTTCGCGGGGATGCCGATCCTGAGGCCCTTGGTCCGGCCCGAAAGTGCCCGCTCGTAATCCGGCACCGGCTGTGTCGCGCAGGTCGGGTCGCGCGCGTCGGCACCGGCGTCATCGCCGGTCAGGCGCGCGCAATCGCGCACCGTGCGGGCGAGCGGACCGACGGTGTCCTGCGACCACGAGCGCGGCATGACGCCATGACGGCTGATGAGGCCGTAAGTGGGCTTCAGACCCACGACCCCGCACGCCGCCGCGGGCGTACGCACCGAGCCGCCGGTGTCCGAGCCGAGAGAGCCGTAGCAAACACGGCCGCCGACCGCGGCCCCGGACCCGCTGGAGGAGCCGCCCGACATGTGCGCCGGATTCCAGGGGTTGCGGCAATCCCCCCAGTGATCGTTGTGCCCGGTCGGATTGGCGGCGAACTCCGCCATGTTGAGACTGCCCAGCCAGATGGCGCCCGCACGGGTGAGGCGTTCGACCGCGGTGCTGGTGAGGGCTGGCCGGTAGTCGCGCAGGATCTTCGAGCCGCAAGTGGATACCTTGCCCGCGCGGTAGAACAGATCCTTGTGCGCGAGCGGCACGCCATGGAGCGGTCCGATCCTGGCGCCGCGCTGTTTCAGGGCGCGGTCGGCTTTCTTCGCGGCGGCCAGCGCAGGCGCAGCCTCGATGGCGATAAAGCAGTTGAGCGCGGGTTGCAGGCGTTCGGCCCGCGCGATACAGGCCCGCGTGACTTCGACCGAGGAAAGCCGCCCGCCGCGGATCGCCTCCGCGACTTCCACCAGAGTGAGGTCGGCAAGGTCCGCGGTCATCGCCGCGTCCCGTCGGGCGCTGATCGCAGCAGCGCCGTGAAGCGCGCCGGCTCGTCGTTGAAGTCCAGCCGGGGCGCCGCCGCGGCGATTGCGGCCGCGTGGCGTCCGGCCTCGATGGCGAGTTCCGCGCAACGGGCCGCGCTGAAACGCAGGCCGTGGAGACGCCAAGCCTGCTCGCCGACCGTGCGCGCGGCAAGCCCGGCGGCGTCTTTCGTCTTCTGCTGACGCTTGCTGCGAGCCATCGATCGTTCCGCCATCAGGTGGGTGTCGGCGCATTACCGCTGCCGAGCGCCGCAGGTGCGAGCGCTGTCGATCGGTATGCTAACGCAAACCGCTCAGCACGATCGCACCCGCGCGCCGGGCCGCCGGTACCCGCCAGCGTGCATTAAACTGTGCGAGGAAATCCTTCATGCGTAGCGTGCCAGTTTGACCCCCTCCATCGACACCGTTCGGGCCTGGATCGCTGCAGCGCAGCGCGTCGTCGTCCTCACCGGCGCCGGCATCTCCACCGACTCCGGCATTCCCGACTTCCGCGGGCCGCAGGGCGTGTGGACGCTCAATCCCAAGGCGGAAAAAATGTCGGACATCCGCTACTACACGACCGACCCCGAAGTGCGGCGTCTGTCGTGGCAGAGCCGGCTCGCGCATCCGGCGTGGACGGCGCGGCCCAACGCGGGCCACGCGGCGCTCGTGGCGCTGGAGCAGCGCGGCAAGCTGCACGCGCTGGTGACGCAGAACATCGACGGCCTGCATCAGCGCGCCGGGCTGCCGCCCGAGAAGGTGATCGAAGTGCACGGCACGCTGCATTACGCGATGTGCCTCACTTGCGGCTGGCGCGGGCCGATGCAGGGCGTGCTCGACCGCGTGCGCGCGGGCGAGGAAGACCCGCCGTGCACGGAGTGCGCGGGCATCCTGAAGAGCGACACCATCTCCTTCGGCCAGCCACTGGTGCCGGAAGTGATCGAGCGCGCGATGCGGGTGGCGGGCGAGTGCGACGTACTGCTCGCGATCGGCAGCACACTGCAGGTCTACCCGGTGGCGGGCGCGGTGCCGCTGGCGAAGGAAGCAGGCGCGCGCGTGGTCATCCTCAACGCGCAAGCAACGCAATTCGACGATCTGGCCGATGCCGTCCTGCGCACGCACATCGGCGAGGCGCTGCCGTATTTGTGCGGGGGTTGAGGCTTGCCCCCATCCCGTTCGTACCGCATGCAATCCATTCTCTCCCTCCCTTGCGCAATGCGCGGGGGAGGGCTGGGGAGGGGGCAGGCAAGATTGAGTGTGTCGGACTTAGACGATGCTTGCCCCCATCCAAACCTTCCCCCGCAAGCAGGGGAAGGAGAGAAATGACTACGTGCGAACGAGTGCCCCCATCCCAGCCTTCCCCCGCAAGCAGGGGAAGGAGAAAGATGACTGCGTGATGATCGACTCTCCATCCCGATCGTACCGCATGCAATCCATTCTCTCCCTCCCTTGCGCAATGCGCGGGGGAGGGCTGGGG
>CAZXNF010000449.1:0-3446 GCA_964641785.1 uncultured Streptomycetaceae bacterium
CGGCGGCGATCCACACGCCCTGCGCGAGCACGACGGCCACGATCAGGCCCTGACGGATGGCGGATAGATGTGCGGACGGGTGCATGCTGCGGCCTCCTCGGCTGGGGAAGGCCCTACTGTAATCGTTCGCGGCGGGCGGCGGCAACGGTCGCCATCTTCGCGAGGGCTTTTCGTTCCAGCAGCACGAAGGCCGCGAGCCACAACGTCGCGTCCCAGGCGTCGAAGAAATCGCCGCGCCAGAGCCATGCGCACACCAGCACCCCTAGCCCCAGGTACAGCGTCCCGGCGATGGTCTTGAACACCGCGCGATGGCGGGCGGTCCACAGGGGCCACCGGGCCTCGCTTTCCAGCAGCACTACGACGGCGATCCACAAGGCGGCATTGGCGGCGTCCAGCCAGTCCTCGTCGAGGACGTAGGCGGTTTCGGCGATGACGACGGCCACGATGGCCACCGCGCGCAGCGCGTCGAGCGCGTGCCGGCGCGCCGCGTGCAGCCATTCCGGGCGCCCGCATTCGAGGTCGAACATCAGGAGCAGCGCGAGCCAGGCGGCGGATTCCAGCGCTTCGGTAAGCTCGCCTCGCCACGCAAAGACCGCGAGGTTCGCCGCCAGCGCGAGGAACAGGGCGTAGCTGACAACGTCCCGGCCGGTTTTAGCCACGCGCGTGGTGCGGATGCGCGGTGCGGTGCGCGCCGTAGCGCTGCGGCAGGAGCGAGCCGATCAGCATGCCGGCGATGGAGACGGCGAGGCCGATCAGTTGCGGTGGCACCCGGCTCGCCTCGCCGACCAGACTCTCGACCAGGATCCAGGACGAGAGTCCGCCCAGCGTGGCCGCCAGCGCGCCCTGGGTGGTCGCGCGCTTCCAGAACGCGCCGAACACGAGCGGCACAAAGGCGCCCGCCAGCGTGATCTTGTAGGCCGACTCGACCATGTGGAAGATCGACGAGTCGGAATGCAGGGCGAAGGCCAGCACGATGCCCGCAAACAGCACGAGCGTGCCGCGCATCACCCACAGGAAATGGCGGTCAGTGAGACCGGGCACGAAACCCTTCACGATGTTCTCTGCGAAGGTCACTGAGGGCGCCAGCAGCGTCGCCGACGAGCAGCTCATGATCGCGGAGAGTACGGCGCCGAAGAACACCACCTGGGCCACGAGCGGCATGTGGGTGAGGACCAGCGTGGGCAGGATCAGCTGCGAGTCCTTTTCCAGCAGGTCGCCGAAGACCTTGGGGTCGATCAGCGTGGCCGCGTAGGCGATGAACATCGGCACGAAGGTGAAGCAGAAGTAGATCGCCGCGCCGAGCACCGAGCCCCAGATGGCGATCCGGGCGCTACGTGCGGACGTGATGCGCTGGAACACGTCCTGCTGCGGCACCGAGCCCAGCATCATCGTGACGCCGGCGCCAAGGAAGGTGATCCACAGCCACGGGTCCGCCGGCGGGAAGAAGTCGAGTTTGCCGGCCGCCGCGGCGTGTTGCACCACCGGCCCGACGCCGCCGGTCATGCCGCTCACCACCCAGCCGATGTAGAGCAGCCCGCCGATGCTCACCGTCATCTGCACGAAGTCGAGGATGGCCACCGAGAACATGCCGCCGAAGGTGGTGTAGGTCAGCACGATCGCCGTGCCCAGCACCATGCCGAGCTCGGGGCTGACCGCGCCGCCGGTCACGACATTGAAGATGAGGCCGAGCGCCTTGATCTGCGCGGCGACCCAGCCGAGGTAGGAGCCGACGATGCACAGCGAGGTGATGACTTCCACCGTGCGGTTGTAGCGCAGGCGGTAGAAGTCGCCGACCGTGAGGATGTTGAGCTTGTAGAGCTGGGTGGCGAAAAAGAAGCCGGCAATCACCAGGCACAGCGAGGAACCGAAGGGATCGGCCACCACGCCGCCCAGGCCCTCCTTGACGAACTGCGCGGAAACGCCGAACACCGCTTCCGCGCCGAACCAGGTGGCGAACACCGTGGCGGTGACCACCGGTAGCGGCAGGCTGCGGCCGGCCACCGCAAAGTCCCTGGCATTGTGCACGCGGGTCGCGGCCCATAGGCCGATGGCCACGGAGACCATCAGATACGCGATGACGAACCAGATCAGCATGCGGCGGTGGGGAAGACGACTGCGCGGATTCTAGCAACGAATATTGCGGCGCAGCGTGTGCGACAGGGGGTACGCGGTCGTCAGTGCAGCGCAAACCACACGGCCCACGCGGCGGCGAGGGCGCAGCCGCTCGTGGCGACCGTCAGCGCGACGAGCCAGCGCCGCTGGCGCCGCGCCCGCACGGCGAGGCGAGCGAGTTCCGCCCGCAGCGGGGCGTTCCGGTCCACGTCGAGGAACTGCCCCACGAGCTGCGGCAGTCGCGGCAACAGCGCGGCCAGCGCGGGCCACTCGGTGCGCAGCCGCCGGAACAGACCCGGCAGGCCCACCTGCTCGGCCATCCATTTCTCGAGCAGCGGCCGCGCCGTCGACCACAGGTCGAGCTCGGGATCGAGGTCGCGGCCGAGGCCCTCGATGTTGAGCAGGGTCTTCTGCAGCAGCACGAGCTGCGGCTGGACTTCCATGTTGAAGCGCCGCGCCGTGGAGAACAGCCGCACCAGCACCTTGCCGAAGGAAATGTCCTTCAGTGGCCGGTCGAAGATCGGTTCGCAGACCGCGCGGATCGCCACCTCGAATTCATCGGCGCGCGTGTCGCGCGGCACCCAGCCCGATTCGATGTGCACTTCGGCGACGCGCCGGTAATCGCGGCGGAAAAAGGCGTGGAAGTTCTGCGCGAGGTAATTCTTGTCGCTGTCGGTCAGCGTGCCCATGATGCCGAAGTCGAGTGCGACGTAGCGCCCCTCCGGCGTGACGAGGATATTGCCGGGGTGCATGTCGGCGTGGAAGTAGCCGTCGCGCAGCACCTGGGTGAAGAAGATCTCCACGCCGGCGCGCGACAGCGCCTTCAGGTCCACGCCCTGCGCGCGCAGGGCTTCCACCTGGGACACCGGCGTGCCGTGCATGCGCTGCATCACCATCACGCCGGACGAGCACCAGTCCCAGTAAACCTCGGGCACCAGCAGCATGGGCGACTCGCGGAAGTTGCGGCGCAGTTGCGCGCAGTTGGCGGCTTCGCGCATCAGATCGAGTTCGTCCTCGAGATGCTTGGCGAACTCGGCGATCACTTCGTGCGGCTTCAGCCGCCGCCCGTCCGCCCACAGCCATTCGATCAGCGTCGCCGCACCGTGCAGCAGGTCGAGGTCTTCGGCAATGACGCTGGCGATGCCCGGGCGCAGGATCTTGACCGCGGCTTCGCGGCCGTCCGGCAGTTCCGCCAGGTGCACCTGCGCCACCGAGGCGCTGGCGATGGGTTCCGCGTCGAAGCGGCGGAACACCTGTTCGAGCGGCTTGCCGTACGCGCGTTCCAGCGTGGCGCGCGCTTGCGCCGCCGGAAAGGGCGGCACGTGGTCCTGCAG
>CAZXNF010000450.1:0-3443 GCA_964641785.1 uncultured Streptomycetaceae bacterium
ACGGCCTGATGGGGAGCGCGGCGTTCGTCGCGCGCGAACTCGTACGCGGCAGCGCCGACGGCCCGCCACGCACGATCGCGGAAATCGGCGCGGGGGACGGCACGCTGATGTTGCGCGTGGCGCGCCGCCTTGCCGCGCCATCAGGGCAGGTGCGGGCCATATTGGTCGACCGTCAGCCGGCCGTCAGCCCACGGACGCTCGCGGCGTTGGGCGCTTTGGGTTGGCGCGCGGAGGCGACAACGGCGGATGTGTTCGACTGGCTGGCGGCGCCCGGCGGCGGGCCGTTCGACGCGATCGTCGCGAATCTGTTCCTGCATCACTTCGAAGCGGCGCCGCTGGCGGCATTGCTGGCGCTGGCGGCGCGGCGCACGCGCCAGTTCATCGCCTGCGAGCCGCGGCGGTCGCGAATCGCACTGGCCGGCAGCCACCTGCTGGGGCTGATCGGTTGCAACGACGTCAGCCGACACGACGCCGTCGTCAGCGTTCGCGCGGGGTTTCACGGCCGGGAATTGTCGGCGCTGTGGCCCGTGGCGGGCGGCTGGGTGCTGCGCGAGCGCGCGTACGGCCCCTTCGGCCATGCGTTCGTGGCTACCATGGACGGCGACGGCATGGCGGGCGGGGCGGCGGTGCGATGAAGGCCTACGATGCCCTCGTGATCGGTGGCGGGCCGGCCGGCGCCAGCGCGGCGCGCCTGCTCGCCGGGGCCGGCTGGTCCGTGGCGCTGGTGGAGAAAGCCGGCTTCCCGCGGCGCAAGGTGTGCGGCGAGTTCATCTCCGCCACCAGCCTGCCGTGGTTGCGACGGCTCGGTGTTGCCGAATCGTTTCTCGCGCAGGCGGGCCCCGAGATCCGGCAGGTCGGCCTCTACGCGGGCGCCGCGACGCTGGCCGCGGAGATGCCTTGTCCCGTGCTGACCGGCGCTGAACCTGAACCCGAAACTCAACGCTACGGCAGGGCGCTGGGTCGGGAACATCTGGACGCGCTCCTGCTCGCGGCCGCGGCGCGCGCCGGGGCCGAACTGTGGCAGCCGTGGGCCATGACCGGTATCGAGCGCAGGAACCACGATTTCGAGTGCACCGCCGTCGCTTCGGGCACGCGGGAAACCGCGCGGCTGTCCGCGCGCATCGTCATCGCCGCGCACGGCTCGTGGGAGCGCGGTAGCCTGCCCACGCAAGCGCCTCCGCCGCCCGCGCGCGCGTCCGATCTGTTCGCGTTCAAGGCACATTTCCGCCACGGCGATGTGCCGCAGGCCTTGATGCCCCTGCTGGCCTTTCCCGGCGGCTACGGTGGGCTGGTGAACACCGATCGCGGCCGCACCAGTTTGTCCTGTTGCATCCGCCGCGACACGCTCGCAGGGTGCCGCGCGCGATGGCCGCGCTTGAGGGCGGCTGAAGCCGTGTTCATGCACCTCCGCGGCGCCTGCCGCGGCGTCGATCTGGTGCTGGCGTCCGCGACGCTGGAGGGCGCGTGGTTGTCCGCGGGGCCGATCCGCCCGGGCCTCCGCATGTTTCACCAGGAGGGTCTCTTCGCCATCGGCAACGCGGCGGGCGAGGCGCATCCGATCGTGGCGGAAGGCATCAGCATGGCGATCCAGTCGGCGGTGCTGTTGTGCGAGCGTCTGATCGCGCAACGCGATGCGGTTTTCGCGGGCCCCGGCCGCGCGGCGGTCGGCCGCGCTTACGCCACCGCCTGGCGCCGTCATTTCGCTCACCGGGTGTACGCGGCGGCGGTGTTCGCGCAGTTGGCAATGCGGCCGCTGGCCACCGGGCTTGCCGTGGCGCTGCTCGAACGTGCGCCGTCGCTGCTGACCGCGGGGGCCGGCTGGGCCGGCAAGGCGCGGTCGCTCGGTGATGCGCGCATCGCCGGCGCGGCCTGACCGCTGGCGGATGCGCAGCGGCGCGAAGCGCGTTCATCGCCAACGCTGAAGAAATGCCGGTCAAGTGCAAGCAGGGATTGGACTTTTGCTGTGGGCGGCGCCGCGTTACTACTGGTAGGGCCGGAGGGGCGCGCAAGTGCACGTGTCAGCCGTCGCCTACCGCAAGATCGGCGTTTCCGGCATGGAGGCAGGGCCGGTCGGACGCTATTTTCACCTTCCCACAACCTCTGTAAGGAACTCCACCATGGCCGCGAAATCGACGTCCGCTTCCTCCGCCAAAAAGTCCCCCGCCGCACCGGATGCCATCGCCCTGCTGATGGCGGACCATAAGCTGGTCAAGAGCCTGTTCAAGAAATTCGAGGGCATGGACGACGGCAAGGAAAAAGCCGCCATCGTCAACACGATCTGCGACGAGTTGTCCGTGCATGCGCAACTGGAGGAAGAAATTTTCTACCCGGCCGTCCGCGAGGCGATCGAGGACGACGATCTGATGGACGAAGCCGACATCGAGCACGCCTGCGCCAAGGACCTGATCGCGCAATTGCGCGACCTTGAACCCGGCGACGACCATTACGACGCGCGGGTAACGGTGTTAGGCGAGCAGATCAATCACCACGTCGAGGAAGAGGAAGGCAACATGTTCAAGCAGGCGCGCAAGGCCGACCTCGATCTGAAAGCGCTCGGCGCGGAGATGCAGGCGCGCAAGGCAGAACTTGCCGAGCCTCAGGGACGGCTGTCCCGCGCTGCTTGAGTGATTGAGAATGCGCTTGCGTTTGGTGAGGGCCCTTCGCCCCCATCCCGGCCTTCCCCCGCAGGCGGGGGAAGGAGAAAGATGACTGCGTGCAGAAGGATCGTCCCTTGCTCGTAGCCCATGAAATCCGTTCTCTCCCTCCCTTGCGCACCGCGCGGGGGAGGGCTGGAGAGGGGGCAAGGGGGAGAGAGGTGAGAGTCGTGCAAAGGACCATCCCGCTACTGCTGAAAAGGCCCTCATGAATACTTCTGCCGCAGCCGCCGCGCTCTCCCGTTCCGGCTCGGGTAGCCTGCGGCTGGGCGTTCTGGCCTTATCGTGCTCGGCGGTCCTGGTGACCGCCTTCATTGGAGCCTGGGGTTCCGCGGACGCGCCGGCGGTCTACGCATCGCTCAGGCAGCCGGCCTGGGCGCCACCCGCCTGGCTGTTCGGTCCCGCGTGGACCTTGCTTTACGCCTTGATGGCGATCGCGGCCTGGCTGGTCGTGCGCGCGGCGGGCTGGATGCGTGCCCGCTGGGCACTCATGGTTTATGGGCTCCAGCTCGTTGCGAATGCGGCCTGGTCATGGTTTTTCTTCCGCTGGGAACTGGGCCCCGCCGCATTCGGGGAGGCGGTGGTGCTGGCGGTGCTGGTGGGCGTCACCACGATCCTGTTCTGGCGGCTGCGCCCGCTGGCCGGGGCGCTCCTGCTGCCGTTGCTGGCGTGGACGACGTTCGCCGCGGTGTTGAGCGGGGCCATGTGGCGGCTGAATCCGGGCGATCTCTGACGGCCCCGCCACCAGCGCTTTCACCATTCCGCTCAGAGTCGGAAGGCCACGCCGAA
>CAZXNF010000451.1:0-3012 GCA_964641785.1 uncultured Streptomycetaceae bacterium
GCGCAGCGGGGGAAGGCTGGGATGGGGGCAGACGCAGTGCAAACACCTTACTTCTAAAGCTTTGCCCCCTCCCCAACCCTCCCCCGCGCACTGCGCAAGGGAGGGGGGACTAAAACAAGACCCGCGCCGATCTACCCTGCAACTTTCGACACCCGGCACAGCAGCGCCTTGAGATTGGTCTGATCCGACACCGGATCGCGCTGCATCTTGTCCGTCAGAAAATTAACCGGCCGCCACGGATGAAACGGCTGCCGTTCGTCCCAGCCGATGGGGATGAAGACCGCCGTCGGCCGGATGCCGCTGTGCAACCAAGCCATCGCCTCCACCGCGCCGCGCGCGGACTCCACCCGCACGCGGTCGCCGTCCGCAATGCCCAGCGCCTGCGCCTTGTCCGGATGAATCTGGCAGTAGAGGTCCGGCATCATTTCCTGCGCCTGCCAGAAGTAATGCGTCCAGGAATGAAAGTGCGCTGCTGACGCACGGCCGGTGATGAGTTCCGTGTCGAAGCCCCGTGCGCGCAACTGCGCGCCCGGCCCGTCATCCGCCGCCGGCACGATGTGCGCGCGGGAAACCCCCGTGTCGCTCTTGCAGAACGGCGACAGCACGCCGATTTCGTCGTCGCCTGACTCCAGCTCCGCGTACGGCAGGTCGACCAGTTGCTCGCGCTCCGAATAGAACTCGGGCAGCGCGGACAGGCCCACCGCGCTGAACTTCGCCTCCAGCGCCTCGGTCCAGAATTCCAGCTTGCCGCTGGGCGTCGGAAAACGGTGGCCGGGCGGCGCGCCGATGGCGGTCGTGCCCTCCAGGTACAGCGTCTCGATCTCGGCG
The DNA here is from genome assembly GCA_964641785.1 of uncultured Streptomycetaceae bacterium. Taxonomy (GTDB): domain Bacteria; phylum Pseudomonadota; class Gammaproteobacteria; order Burkholderiales; family SG8-41; genus CAZXNF01. Next base: position 829 of record CAZXNF010000451.1, read on the forward strand.
GCGTCCTCGCTCGCCACCGGCTGGCGCACCCAGCGGTAAGGCGTCGAATGCAGCCGCTTCTGCGTGCAGCCGCGCATCTGCTCGTTGTCGATGCAGACTTCGTCCCACATGACGGCCGGGTCTTTGTACTTCTCCTTGAGCACGTCATCAAAGCCGAAGCGCTTGCCGAGTTCGACCCAGATCCAGGTGTCGGACTTCGCTTCGCCGGGCGGGTCGATCAGCTTGTCGATCCAGACGATGCGACGGTCGTCGTTGGAGCGGCCGATCTCGCCCTTCTCGATGCCGGTCGCCGCCGGCAGCAGGTAGTCCGCATACATGGACGTCTGGTTGGCGAACAACTCGATATGCACCAGGAGGTCGAGCGCCTCGAAGGCCTCGCGCGTGGCGGTCTGATCCGGCCAGTGCGCGAAGGGGTTGTTGCAGGAGATCAGCGCGCGGATCGGATACGGCCGCCCCTGACGCATCGCCTCGGTCCAGCCGGCGGGGCTGCGCCGCACCTTGGGCCGCGCGGGCTTCACGCGCCGCTCGGGCGGCACCTTCGCCGACAGCGGCGTGCCCGCGCTCATGTTGAAGTAGGTGCCGCCGCGCCGGCCCCAGTTGCCGGTGATCGCGGCGAGGAACATCAGCACGCGGTTGGTCTGCGTGCCGTTGGTGTGCTGGTTCACGCCGCGGCTAGCGAAGATCACACAGCCGTCGGCGGCGGCCACCTCCTCCGCGAGGCGCCTGATTTCCTCCACCGGCAGGCCGGTGATCGGCGCCGCCCACTCCGGCGTGTAGCCGCGCGCGCCGAGGTAGTCGCGCCACTGCTCGAAGCCGAGCACCCATTCAGCGCAGAAGCGGGCGTCGTGCAGGTCGTTCGCCAGAATATGCTGGCAGAGCGCCAGACCCAGCGCCATGTCGGTGCCGGGCCGGATGGCGAGCCAGCGGTCGGCCTTGGACGCCGTCGCGGTCAGCCGCGGATCGACGACGACCATGCGGGCTTTGTTCTTCATCCGCCACTCGTTCAGCATGCCGAAATACACAGGCCGCGTTTCCGCCTGGTTGTCGCCGAGGTACAGGTACATCGCCGCGGAACCGAGATCGCCTTCCGTGTAACTGTTGCCGGACCCGATGCGGCCCTGCGTGATTTCGAAGGCGACGTTCTTGGAGCTCGCGCAGAACGGATCGGTGCCGTCCTTGTTTGGCGTGCCCCACATTTGCGCGAACATGCTGGTGGTGCAGCGGTAATCGACCGCGCCGGTGCGGGTGCCGATGAACATCGCCAGCGCTTCCGGCCCGAAGGCGTCGCGGACCTTGGTCAGCCGCGCCGCGATCTCGTCGAGCGCCTGGTCCCAGGAGATGCGCTCAAACTTGCCCTCCCCGCGCGCACCGACGCGCTTTTGCGGGTAGAGCAGCCGGTGTTCGTTGTGATAGAGCTGCAGCGTCAGCTGCGACTTCGGGCACACGCGGCCCTGCAGCAACGGGTCTTCGTCGTTGCCGGTGATGCGCACGACCTGGTTGCCCTTGAGGTGCACCTTGGTCGTGCAGCAGTTGAAGCAGATGTTGCAGCCCGCCGGCACCACGCGGTCGGGCAGCGTGTCCGCGCGCGGCAGGCCGTAGGGATAGGCCGGCGTGGAATCGAGCATCGTGGCCTGCGCGACGATCGCATCCATGAATGCGGGCCGCCGCGCTTCGGCAGGCGGAACGCGCGAAGGCGCAAGCGCGCGTGGCTCCAGCGTTGCCGTGCGCTCCAGATAGATCGTCGCGGGGCCGAGCAGGAAGTGGTCCTGGTCGCGCGGGACGCGGCCCGCTTGCGCTGCCGCCGCCAGCAGTTCGTCGCGGCGGCCGAACTGGATCGCCTTGGTCGGGCACACGCTGGAGCAGGCCGTGTCTTCGCGCCCGGCCGCCCGGCGGTCGGTGCACAAGTCGCACTTCACCGCGTGGTGGCCCTTGGCGTCGTAGCCCATCGCGCTATACGGGCAGGCGACCACGCACTCGCCGCAGCCGGTGCACTGCGACTCATCCACGCGCACGATGCCGGTGACGGCATCCTTGGTGATCGCCTTCGGGTTCACCGGGCAGGCGCGCACGCACGCCGGCCGCTCGCAGTGCTGGCAGGTCAGCGTCAGGAAGGCGAGGCCCGCGTCCTCGGCGCCGCTGCCCCACACGACCTTGTTGCGGTACTCGCCGGGCCCGAGGCCGTGC
>CAZXNF010000451.1:3022-3439 GCA_964641785.1 uncultured Streptomycetaceae bacterium
CTCGCAACTCTTGCAGCCGGTGCAGCGCTCGAGGTCGATCAACAGGGCCAGGCGCTGCGCCGCCGCCGGGTCGGGGGTAAGCGTATCGCTCATGCGTTCACCATGCCGTGAGGTGCCACCACGTGATCGGGCCGCCGTCCGCGACGTACCCCGCGAAAAAGGTCACCGTGATCACGTGAATCAGGATGCCCAGCACGAAAACCCACGCGATCAGCAGGTGCAGCGGCCGCCACCAGGCTTGTGCTCCGCTGACGGCGGCGCGGGTGCCGAGCAGCCGCGCTTCTTCAAGCTCCAGCCGCCGATAGGCCAGGGACTGCCACGGCGTTTTCAGGAAATGCGGCAGCGTCACGGAAAACGTGCCCTCGCGCGCGGCCGGGTCCAGCACGGCGAGCAGGCGGCGCTTGTCCGCGATGAGCG
>CAZXNF010000452.1:0-3178 GCA_964641785.1 uncultured Streptomycetaceae bacterium
CGGTTTCCATAGGCCGTATTCTATCCAAAGTACATGTTAAAAAACTATTTAGGCGCGCTGTCAGTGATGAGGTTTCTGAACGCATCGCTCCCCTGACAAGAGAAACCTCATTTCATCTTTCTGGACTCCAAGAATAGACTGCCTACCTGTACGCTATCCAACGTATTGCGGACTGGTGTCGGTTCATTATGCGTAACGGTAGCCGAATTGAGCGGTAATCAATTTGCCAATTTGCAGTTTTGCGGAAGCTTGTATGAGCATCAAACGAGCAATATTCGAAAAAGCAAGCGATCTGTTGATCACGATATTTGGATTGAATCGTCCGATTCGGATTTATCGAGCATTTCTATCTCGTGTCAATTGCGTCAAGCGTGTCACGGTGAATGGAACGAGTATCGCTTTTGATGCCAATGAGGAACTACATCTGCTGCGCGCCGAATGGCTGGATAAGAAGGAGCCGGAGACGCTGGAATGGATCAACGGGTTCGAGGAGGGCGAGGTATTCTACGATGTGGGGGCTAACGTCGGAGTGTTCAGCCTGTATGCCGCCCTACATAGACGCTGCGACGTGTTTGCTTTCGAACCCGAGGCGAAAAACTACGCGTGCCTCAACAAGAACATCCTGCTCAACCGCCTCGGGCGGCGCATCAAGGCGCTGAATGTCGGGTTGCACGACCGGACCTGCATCGAGTTTCTACAACTGCACGATCTCGAGAGCGGAGCGGCGCTGCATGCGCTCGGCGAGGCCATCGACTGGCGCAAGGAGCGTTTCGCGGCCAAATTCGAGCAGGCCGTGCTGGCGTTCGGGCTGGACGACTTCATCGAACAGTTCGGCGCCCCCGTCCCCAACCATATCAAGCTCGACGTGGATGGCAACGAAGACAAAATCATCCGCGGCGGCAAGCGCACGTTCTCCAATCCGGCGATGAAGTCGTTATTGATCGAGCTGAATGAGAACGACCAAGCGCTGATCGCGCTCATCGAGTCGTGCGGCCTCGTGCTCGAACGCAAGACGCTGGCTGCGTTGCAAGGCAGCCACCGGGACATGTTCAACGCGGTGTTCAGGCGCGCTTAGCGCGCGCCGCCGCCGCCGCCGGGAAAAAGCGCTATGCCCGCTGCACCACCGCCCGCAACCACTGGCGGTCGCCGCCGTAAGCGCTCATTTCGTAGCGCGCAATCTGCCTGTCGTTGAAGCCCGGGGTTGTCACCGCAATCACCGTCCAATATTGGGGTCAGGTCTTGCCTTTTGCCCCCTGCCCACGCCCGTGATCTCGTAGTGAGGGCGATTTGCCTACGGGCATGCACTCATCATGGCGCGCGCTATCCAGCGAAACCTTCCACATCGCCGGCTTCATATTCCGTGCACTGCGTAACTACCCCAGAATAGGATATTGGGGTCAGAATATTGGGGTCAGGTCTTGCCTTTTGCCCCCTGCCCACGCCCGTGATCTCGTAGTGAGGGCGATTTGCCTACGGGCATGCACTCATCATGGCGCGCGCTATCCAGCGAAACCTTCCACATCGCCGGCTTCATGTTCCGTGCACTGCGTAACTACCCTACCGCACCGCTGTCACCACCGGCTTGCCGCCGCTTTTTTCAAGCTCGATGATGGTCGGTGCCCTCGCGGCCTTGTCCACAATCCACGTCGGCGGCACGTTCACGATGCGCAGGCGGCAGGTCGAGATGTGACGCCGGTTTTTCGTTCGCATCCTGCTAACGAAAGAACGGGTGGGTCTTGGCTTTCCCCCTCCCGAGACAGTTGTGCAGCACGCTAGCGATGCTGGACTTTCCAAGGATCGACGATGGGCACGTTCAGATCCTGAAAATGCCGTATGTTGCGGGTGGCGAGCGTGGCCCGTCGCGCCAGCGCAATACCGGCAATCTGCGTATCCCGCATGTCCACGGCCCGTCCGGCTTTTTGACGTTGGGCCGCCAACGATGCCGCCTCGGTCGCGGCTGCGCTGTCAAAATCCAGCACGCGGTTTTCCAGGTCCTCTGCCAGCAGGCGTGCAAACGCCGCTTCCAAGGCTCGCTGCCGGCGGCCTTTGGGCAGCAGCGCCAGGCCGAGGCGGCTCTCGAACAACGTTATGCTGGTAATCCAGACGGATTCGGCTGGCTGGCGGTCCAGCCATGTGACCACAGGCACCTCGGGCGCCCGGCGCATCAGCGCCGAGAGCACATTGGTATCGAGAATGATCATTTTCCGAAGTCAGGCGACCGCACAGCCTGGCCGTGCAATTCGGGCAGGTCCGCAGTGAGCCCCACTTTATGGAAACGTGCCGCGATTCGCGAGCCGAGGTTGGGGGCATGCTTGTTCTCCTGCTTCACCACGTCGCGCAGGATATGCCGGACTTCCTCTTCCATGCTGCGGCCGTGGCGCTCGGCACGGCGTTTCAAACGCGCTTTCACGTCATCTTCCAGTTGGCGAACGATGAATTGGGCCATGCCGGCGCTCCATGTCACATAAGATATCATGATATCTCACGATATTTCTCCTCGCAAGCGCAGGTGTTTTTTTCGTTGAGGATCCACGTTCCCGTACCAGATCAGGTTCCTGCCCTCTGCCCCCTCCGTCGAGCTCGAAGGTGCGCTCTCCCATGTGACCTCGCGTGGCGACCGCCGCGTGCCCTGGCTAGAGATGCGGGCGTGCGCGCTAGGGCCCGCGACATCCCGCACATCAAGCGCCCGCCAACCGCGTGGTCACCCGGCAGAAGCGAAAAGCGGGCCGGGGGGCGGATTAATCCAGCTTCGCGTCGGCCGCTTGCGCGACCTGCGCCCATTTCGCCACTTCCGACTTGATGTGCGCGGCGTACTGGTCCGGCGTGTACAGCACGGGATCGAAGGCGAGCTGGTTGAGCTTCTCGCGGCCGGCCGGGGCGCTCAACTATTTCGACTTCGGTGCGCGCAGCCTGTCCCTAGTCTGACGAAGGGCGCAATACGCAATACGAACGGGTTATCGGTAAGGTCTCCACCAACGGCTCGTTGGTCGCTTACCACGGGATCGTCTGTCCGTCCCAGGCCCGGAACGTGCCCGTGTCCGCAGGCGTGCGGGCGGCGATCACCTCCAGCAGACGCGCCGCCGCGTACTCCGGCGTGAACAGTTTGTCCGCCGCCACGTTCGCCTGAAACGGTCGCGATAATCCGGTGTCCACGGTGCCCGGATGCAGCGCGAGCACG
>CAZXNF010000452.1:3188-3426 GCA_964641785.1 uncultured Streptomycetaceae bacterium
GCCTTCGCCGCGCGGTAGGCGTACCAGCCGCCGAGCCGGTTGTCCCCGATGGAGCCGACGCGCGCCGACAGCGACGCGAAGACGCAGGGCGCGGCGTGCCGCAGCAGCGGCAGCAGGTGCTTGGCGAGGAGGATGGGCCCGAATGCGTTGACGCGGAAGCCCGCGGCGAGCGCCTCAGCGGTTACGCGCACGACGGACTTCTCGGGCTGCAGGGCCTCGCCGTCGTGCGCGTAACCGC
>CAZXNF010000453.1:0-3416 GCA_964641785.1 uncultured Streptomycetaceae bacterium
AAATAGCTGAACGCCGAATACGCCAGCCCGCGCTTCTGACGAACTTCGTCGCTGATGCGCGAGGCGAAGCCGCCGCCGCCCAGCACGTAGTTGCCAACGAACAGGGGGAAGTAATCCGGGTCGTCGCGCTTCAGCACCGGCATGCCCAACCCGACGTGGCTTTGCGACGCCGGGTGTGCAATCTCGCGCGTGGCGCCTGTCAGCGGCGGCGTAACGACCGGGATGCTGCCAGTGCCCGCCCCCGCCGGCAGGCCCGCGGTCACCCGTTCGGCAATCGCTTCGGCCTGCGCGCGTGTCAGGTCGCCGATCATCGCCACGGTGGCGCGCCGCGCGGTGTAATGGCGCTGGTAGAAAGCGACGAGGTCGTTGCGTGTCAGCGCCGCCACCGTCTCCGGATCGCCCGAACTCGGGAAGCCGTAGGGATGCGTGCCGTACATCAGCGGATACAGTGTGCGGCTGAGGATGGTTTCCGGCTTGGTCAGCGCCTCCCTGATCGCGCCGATCGTGCGGGTCTGGTCGCGGGCGAGCACGTCGGCGGGGAACGCCGGCTGCTGCAGCACGGTGGTGAACACCGTGAGCGCCTGTTCAAGCTCGGGCTGGCTGGTGAGCGTACGCAACGTCAGGCCCGCGCGGTCGGTGTCGAGCCGTCCGCCAAACTGCGCGCCGACGTCAGCCATGCGGCGCGAGATGTCGTCCTCACTCAGCTTGCCCGCACCGGCCCGCAACATGCCCTGCGTGAAGGCGGCAAGACCCGCCTTGTCACGGGTGTCATAGGCCGCGCCGGCGGCGAAATCGACCGACAGATCGAGCATCGGCAGGCCGCGCGCCTCGACGAACACGACTTTCGCGCCGCTCTTGGTCTGCCACGACTGAATGGGCAGTTGCGCCCAGGCCGGAACCGCGGCGAGCAAGGCCGACACACACGCGAATACGGTCATCAAGGATTTACTGCGCATGGCGAACTCCTGCGGACGGCGCTGCCGGCTTGACCGCGGACAGCGGCTGGGGATCCAGCGTGGCCACGGTCAGGCGGTCGTCATTGAAATACTTGCGCGCCACCGCCTGCACTTCGGGGGCGGTCACGCTGCGCAGGCGTTCGAGCTGGAGGTCGACGGTCTTGTGCGAGATGCCCGCCATCTCCAGCGTCCCGATCTGCATGCCCTGGAAGAACATCGAGTCGCGCTGGAAGACCTGCGCGGCCATCACCTGCGCCTTGACTCGCTTGAGTTCCTCTTCGGAAACGCCCTCTTCGGCGACGCGCTGCAGTTCGCGCTTCAAGGCCAGCTCGATGTCGGACGCGCTGCGGCCCGCCACCGGGGTGCCGGACAGGTAGAACAGTCCCGGCCCGCGCACCGTGCTGTCGTAGGACGCGCCCACGCTGGTGGCGATCTTGTCTTCCCGCACCAGTTTCGAGGGCAGGCGCGCGGCGCCGTTGCCGTCGAGGATGCCGCCGAGGACTTCCAGCGCGTACGGTTCGCGATCCGTTGCCGGATCGCGGATCACCGGCACCGGCCACACCATCAGCACGCTGGGCAGTTCCGCCGGCGCCTTGACGATCACGCGGCGCTGGGCCGTTTGCACAGGTTCGAGCTGCGGCTTGCGCACGGGCAGCGTTTTCATGGCGACAGGGCCGAAGTACTTCTGCGCCAGCGCGAACACCTCTTTCGGGACGACATCGCCTACCACCACCAGCACCGCGTTGTTCGGCGCGTACCAGGTGTTGTACCAGTCGCGCGCGTCCTGCGGCTTCATGTTGACGAGATCATCCATCCAGCCGATCACCGGGGTGCGGTAGGGGTTGGCGGTGAGGGCTGCGGACATTAACTGCTCGAACAGCAGCGCGTTGGCGCGGTCGTCCGTGCGCAGGCGCCGCTCCTCCATGACCACCTTGATCTCCTTGGTGAACTCTTCGTCCGTCAACTGCAGGTTCGCCATGCGGTCGGCTTCGAGCCTGAGCGCAAGTTCGAGCTGCGATTTGTGGAGTTGCGCGTGATAGGCGGTGAAGTCGCGCGAGGTCATGGCGTTGTCGCGCCCGCCGGCGGCGGCGATGATGCGTGAGTACTCGCCCGGCGGCACCGTTTTCGTGCCCTTGAACATCATGTGTTCCAGCACATGCGCGACGCCGGTGGTGCCGTTGACTTCGTCGATACTGCCCGCGCGATACCACACCATTGCCACTACGGTCGGCGCGCGATGGTCCTCGCGCACGATCACGCGCAGCCCGTTGGCGAGCGTGGACTCGACAGGATTGGCCGATGCCGCGCCGGCCAGCAACACACACGCCGCCACGGCCGCGCGCGCGTACCGGTGAATCAGAGAAATCATGGACAAGGCAACCCTGGTGACAACCGTGAAGAGCCGACCGCAGAAAGGTCAACCCCGTTAGAATTCATCGTCATTGTAGAGCCTGTTATGGACCTAAACGGTTGCGGCGGGAATAGGGGTTCAGTGCTAGGAGCCGATCGCGCCGCAGTGCCAGCACTGCAAGCGCAGCGGCGACAACGCAATGGACTCCTAGTGCCGCGTTCCCTTCGGGTTGAGCAAAAGGGCCCGTCTGCGTCGTTGCTCGTCGTTGCATAGAGGGGCTATGCTGCCTCCTCGCGCCTAGCAGCCAGACCCTTTTGGCTCAACGCCGCGCACGTTTAGGTCCATAACAGGCTCCAGCCAAACGCTCATCAGACCCCTCACCGGATGTTAAGTTTCCTGAAAAACAAAGGCGATTCCGCGGCGGCGCCTGCGCCGTCTTGGACGGAACGGCTGCGCGCGGGGCTCAGCAAGACCCGGAACAACCTCGCCGGCCTGTTCGGCGCGCGCCCGGTTGACGACGCGCTGTTCGACGAGCTCGAAACCACCCTGATTGCCGCCGATGTCGGCGTGGCCGCCACGATGGAGATCGTGGATGGGCTGCGCGACCGTGCCCGCCGCAGCGGCTTTGCCGACGCGACGGCGCTCAAGGTCGCGCTGCGGGAGACGCTGATCGCGCGCGTGGCGGCGGCGGCCGTACCACTTGTGATCGACGCGCATCGCCCTTTTGTGATCATGGTCGCCGGCGTGAACGGCGCCGGCAAAACAACCTCCATCGGCAAACTCGCCTGGTGGCTGAAGGCGCAGGGCAAAACGGTGCTGCTCGCGGCCGGCGACACCTTCCGCGCCGCAGCGCGCGAACAGCTGGTGGCCTGGGGCGAGCGCAACGGCGTGGCCGTGATCGCGCAGGAAAAGGGCGACCCGGCCGCAGTGGTGTTCGATGCCATCAGCGCGGCCAGGGCACGTGGCATCGACGTGGTGCTGGCGGACACCGCCGGCCGCTTGCCGACGCAGTTGCACCTGATGGACGAGATCCGCAAAGTGAAACGCGTCATCGCCAAGTCCGACCCGACGGCGCCGCACGAAGTACTGCTGGTGCTCGACGGCAACAC
>CAZXNF010000454.1:0-3380 GCA_964641785.1 uncultured Streptomycetaceae bacterium
CAACGCCTTGAGGGGGGAGATGTAAAGGACGCGGCAGCGCGGGGTGGGTGGCTCAGGGCATGAGCCTGCGAAAGGCAATCCTGCCGACCGAACAGTATTACTGTCCGCCAAGCGAAGCCTGTTTAAGTTCGTCATCCCGGACTACGATCCGGGATCCATCTTGACTTGGTCGACGTGACCTTACTGTCCCGCTTGCTTCGCCCCGCCCGCCATCAACGCTTCCGGCGCCGCACCCTCCGCGGGGGCAAGGCGCTGTAGATCCGGCATCTCGTCCAGCGCTTTCAGCTTGTCATGACATCCAGATCGTCCGGAAGGCCCGCCCGGTCATGGAACCACATCGACGCCGGGATGCAAGCCCCGGGCCCGCTCAATCGCATTCGCAGCCACCATGATGTCAGGGAAGCCCTGAAAAACTCTACTTCCGTCATTCCAGCGCAAGCTGGCATCCAGTGAAATCAATAAAATGGGCACCAGTTTTCGCTGGTGTGACGGGGTTCTTCAGAGGTTCACTGATGTTGTTGACGCCGACGATGATGATCGCGTTCACCATCAACGCCGCGCTCCAGCGGAAGCTTTCCATAGCTGGTACTGGCGGGGCGTAAGCCCGAAGCGGCCGTAGTTGCCGTCGTGGAGACCGTGTACCTCGTTGATCACCAGCCCCGTCAGCGCGTCCCGGTCGACGGCGGGAATGTTCTGCGCGGCCACCGCCTTCGCGGGCGTTGCCGCCGCGCCCGTCACGACTGCCCGCACCGCGGCGTACAGCTCGTTGCGGTAACGCAGGCGGAAGGGGTCCGGCACCCCCAGCGAATCCTTGACCGCCCGATAGTGGGTGGCCGAGCGCTCGTAGGCCCATTCGTAGATGTCGCGCAGCAGTGCAACATCCGTCAGTTCGTAAACGCTCAGGATGCCGTCCACGTAGTCGCGCCCGGTAACGTCCAAGAAGGACAGCGGCACGAGGTTCTCGCGCACGAGCGGAATGTTGGCGGCCAGCCGCGAGGTCCGTTTGTTGATGTCCAGAAACGGCTGTAGGTACGGCAACTGCACCATGGCGAAGAAAGACTGCTCGAAGGGGTCTTCAATCGCCGCGGCCTTGGCGATCAGCTGACCGAACAACTCCTCAATCATCTGCGGCTCTTGCGGCGGCACGTACGGCGTTCCTTCGATCGCAACCAGGGTCGTGCGCGGGGCGCCAACCGCGGCGGGGTCCTTCAGCAGCCCTTCGGCCAGGCAACCGTGCAGGTTGGTCACCATGGTCCGCGAGAATCCGAGCTCGGCCACGTTATCCACCAGAAACTCGATCGCGCGCTTGTGGTTGAGGATCATGGTCGCTTCGTCGGCGCTACGGCCGTCGGCGCGCACCCCTTCTTCGATCAGGCGTTTGGTGTCCAAAATCGAGTAGGTGTTGCCTTCGAGCCGCGACGAGGCCCACGACAGATCGATCAGCAGTCGGTCGAGAATGTCGCGGGCGTAGGTGCCCGCAGGGCGGCCGGCCGCGGTCGTGCCGAGCGCGCGCAGTTTGCGGCGCAGGCGGTCGGGCAAATACCCGGTGGTATTGGGTTGATACCCGTCGAGAAACTCCCGGCGGTAACCCGTGGGCCGGCGCGCAGCGGGGGGCTGCCGCAGATACGCGCGCGCGCGCCGGGCCGCCTCGGACAGCGGGACGACTTCATCGGTCGCGCCGGCTGACACGACCGGCGCCGCCGCCATGGCGCCAGGCGCCGCCCGGTACCGTGTGGCGGGCCCGCGGCCCTCAACGAGGATGCGCCCGGACGCCTTCAATTCCCGGAGCCCGCGGGTCAGCGAAGCGCGGCTGACCTTGGGCAACACCCGCATCAGTTCGCCTGCCCCGGCGCCGTTCGGCCGGGCGGCGATCAAGGCGAGCAACTGCTCATCGGAGAAAAGGCGCGGGCGTGGCAAGGCGTTATCTCATCAATGATGGCGCTTGTTTTGACCTGATTAATGAATCGTTTTGACTACTTTAATACATTGATTTATTGATGTATTATTTTATGTAGTCATTTCAATTGACTATATTATAGACCCGATCAGGCCCCATTGGAACGCGCCGCAGGGCGGGATATCGAGTGACAAAAACATCAGGCGTGAGCCTGTGCGGACGGCCACGATGCGAGCGCTCCTCGCACCAGACTACGGCGTCCAGTCCGTCGCCAGTACGGCCCCGTCCAGCGCCTTCAGTTTGGCCAGCACATCCGGATCGTCCGGAAGACCCGCGCTGTCCTGGAACCACGCGACGACCAGTGACGAAAAGCATTCCTTCTCGTCCCGCGCGGCGCGCCCGCTCCGCAGCAGCGCGATGGTGCAGACGGGCGGCAGGATCGAAGGCCGTCGTCTTGACCGCTTTTCTGTTCCTCGGCTGTCAAGCGCGCGAGGCTGTCCGCGAAGGTGTCGGCAGTCCGGAAGTCCGTGCCCCTTACTCGGGTTGTGCCACGGGCGTTCCAGCGTCAGCGCTGCCAGTCTTCCCCGGGCATGATGCGCTTCATGAACTCATCGAATAAGGGTGCGGTGAACGCGGTGTCGCCGTGACTTGGACTCCAGATCATGCCCTTGACGATCAACTGGCTGCGGGTCGGGCCGAGCGAAGTGACTTCGCGGCGCAGCTTTTCGGCGATATCACCGGAACGGTGCGGCCCCGGGCCAAGTTCCGCCATCGCGCGCAAGTATTTCTTCTCCAGCGGGGTCAAGCGGTCGAAGCGAACGCGGAAAAAACTCTCATCCAGCGCGGCGATTGCCGCCGTGGTGCCCCGCTCGACATCCCGCAACGTGATTGGAGAATCGTCGGCCACGTCCCAGGCATGCTTCCCCCACTCCTGCAGGAAGTACGGATAGCCACGCGTCTCCTGAACGATTCGATGCAGCGCCTCTTCATCCACGCTCACACCCTGATCCATCGCCGGCTTGGTGATCGCCGCGCGGGCAGCGACCGGCTCTCCGGGGCTTCCACCCGCAGGATCGGGATGCCTGCCGCCTCTGCATCTTCGCGCAAGCGGTCCAGTAACACCGTTTTCCCCGCCCCTCTCAATCCCACCATCAATATGCTCTTGGTGGGGCGGCCGGCCCGCACCCGCTCCAGCGCTATCCGGACCGTCTCCCGCAATTCGTCGCGCCCCGCCAGCTCTGGTGGCGGCGTGCCGGCGCCGGGGGAGTAGGGATTCCTGATGGGGTCCATTTATAACGAATTTATCCCGATTTATAAAAAATCATAAACTGACTAATCTCCATCAAACCCCCCATCGATAAGGTGCCGCGCTGCACCTGCTTCTGAAGATACCGCGCGGCCGCCTGCCAGCATGTGGCGAATTCCGGGGACGGCTGCTGCATTTCAATGCCAACCATGGGCATGACGCATGCGCTCCTGCAGG
>CAZXNF010000455.1:0-3378 GCA_964641785.1 uncultured Streptomycetaceae bacterium
GTTTCCCCCCGTTCGACGGCAGCAGCCACCTGGTCTTCGGTGCGGTGCACGAGTTCGCCGAGGCGGGCGAGTCCGGCGGCGCGCGCGCTGCCCTTCAGGGTGTGCAGTGCGCGCGCCAGCGAAGCGGACGCGGCGCCATCGGCAGGCGCGCTTTGCCAGGCGCGCGCATCCTGTGCGATCTCCGGCAGCAGGTCCGCGGCCTCCTCCAAAAAAATCGGCAGCAACTGAAGGTCTACCACATCCGCGGCAGCAACCGGCGCCCCGCGGTCCGTATTGGAGACCTGCGACCCCTCCTCCGCCAGCAGGTGCAGGCGCTCGCGCACGGTCAGCAGGCGCACCACGAGATCCTCGTCCACGGGAGGTGCGCGGTGCTGGGCGATCGCGTCGGTCATCGCCCCCAGCCGCGCCACGCCTTCCTCTATCAATCCGCACGCGGCATACGCACCGAGGTCTGGCTGTTGCTCGATTTCACGCAACACGTCTTCCAGCGCGTGCGCGATATCCTGGACCGCACTGAACCCGGCCGTGGCAGAACTGCTGCCGAGGGTATGGGCGGCGCGTGCGAACGCCGGGGCGACCACCCGTTGTGCGCGGTACTCGATTGCGCCACCCTGCAGGGCGCTGAACAGTTCGGTCGTTTCGCGCACGTAGATCGCGTAGAGGGCACTGGGCAGCACGATCGCCCCCACCCGAGTCATGTCGCCACGCGCATCCGGGACGTCATCCGGCTGCGCTGCTTCACCGGCCACACGCACCACTTCAGCACCGGCGGCCAATCCCTCGATATCAATGACTGGCACTGCGCCTGTGGCGAGCGTAGCGACCCAGCCCTCGAACTGCCGTCGGGCCCCTTCTACATAAGCGTCCAGTGCCGGCGTCACCCGCAGGCCATCCTGCAGCCACTCGTTCAGCAGTTGCTCGACTTCCCAGGCGGCATGGCCGAGATCGGCCAGGCCGACCGTACGGCCGCTGCCTTTGAGCGTATGGAATCCGCGCCGGACCGCGGTCAGCGCCGCCACATCGTGCGGTATCGCCCGCACGGCAGCGAGCTGGCCCCTCAGCAGCGCCAGCACCTCGCCGGCCTCAGCCAGATACAGGTCCAGCAGTTCGCGCTCCACCTGGATGCGCCGCACGCTACTGTCGGTCATTGCCGCAGCGGGTGACCCGGGGACAGGTTCCGGGACCGCAAAGGATGCAGGCGTCACCTGTGCCGCAGACTCGATGACGGCCAGCGCCTCCAGCCGCGCGAGCGCCCCCGCCACCACGGCTTCTGGAAAGACCTGCGCGTCGCGGATGGCGTCGACCACACCGCCCAATGCGCTGAAACCATCCGCCAGCGCCTCCAGCACGCTGGGCGCGGCCTTGGCGCCCGCGGCCAGTCGCTCGACGCGGCTGCGGCAGGCGCGCAGCAACAGAGATGCCGGCGCGAGTTCCAGCATGTCGAGGGCACCGCGCACCTGATCCATCCGCGCCACCAGCGGGACGAGCGTGTCGTGACGTGACGGATCGCGGAAGTACGCATCCAGTACTTTCTCGATGTCGGCGAGGCTCGTCCGGATTTCGCGTTCGACCTGCGCCAGCACCAGTTCTTCCTCGGCCTTGCGCGTCGCCGCGGCAAGCCGCGCGGCCGATGCCGCGTTCTGTTCGGGACGTCGACCGCTGGCCAGCGCCTGCAGCCGGTCGGCCATCGCTTCCAGCTGGATGGCGAGTTCGATGCTGAGTTCCGGGTAGGCCGCCACGGTTTTCTCCAGCAGGAGCAGCGCGGTGGCCATGTCCAGGGCGATCGCACTACGCTGCTCGCGGCTGGCCGCGGCAATCGTCGTCGTCACCCCGTTGATCGCCTCGGCCAGACGGGCGAGCATGGGGACGCCCAGGGCGGCCATCACCTGCGCGGCGCGCGCGAGTTCCGCACGGAAGCTGACAAAAGCACGCGCATCGCCCGCCGCCGTGCGCGCCCAGGCCCCCTTCGAGGCCTTGATCGCCTGACCGGCCTGGCCCAGCAGCGGCCGCAGCCGGGCGTCGTCGTACTGGATGAGGCCGGCTTCCGGCAGGTGCTCGTGGAGATGATAGCGGCGCTTGATCTCGCCGATCAGGCCATCCTGCGGCGCGGCCACCGCCAGTTCGTAGAGCAGTTCGCGCGTCAGCACAGCCGTGATCACGCTGTCGCCTGCGGAAAGGCGCCGCAACTGCTGCTCGATCTGCGCCAGCACTGCCCGCGCGGTGTTGTCGAACAGGATGGCGCGGCGCGCCAGTCCGTCCACGTAGCCACTGGCGACCCAGCACAGCGCCCGTACGGACAGTTCGGCGGACACCCCGGCCAGCGCCGTCAGCGCCGCCCGTATGTAGTTGAAGGCGCGCAGATTGCCGGCGTCGCGCAGCACATCGACCAGCCCGCGCTGGTACGCGACACACTGCCCCCGCACGAAGGGTGCGAGCGCCTGTGCCGTGGCGATCGGCGGAAGCGTAAACGGCGGCAGATCCACCTTCAATATGGGGTAAAACAGTTCGGACGGTTTTGCCGGCGCCCCGCTGCGCGCGCTGCGCAGTTCACGAAACAGACCCAGCAGGGACAGCGGCACGTACGGGCGCCCGCGCTGCAGGTCATCGAGAAACTGCGTCAGGGCCAGCACCCCCCGTTCCATCAGGGCGACGGTCTCCGGCGGCAGCGGCGGCGCCTCGCGCAGCGCGGCCTCGAACAGCGCCGCCAGTTCGTCGGCAAACACCGCGAGGCCCTCCAGGCCGATCAGCCGGATCGCTCCCGCGGTTTCATGCACGTGGCGCCGGGCGTCAACAAGCGGGGCCGGATCCTCGGGCGCGGCGCGGCTGCGCGCAAGGCCATCGCGGGCGTGACCGAGAGAGAACTCGACCTCGGACTTGATCCAGGACAGCGGGACGAAACTGATATCGCTCACGGCAGCCCCGGGTATGGATTCCAGCGCCGGGCGGTCACACGCGGAAGCGCGCGACCGAAGCTTTCAGACCCGTGGAAGCGGCTGCCAATTCACCCACCGCGCGGGCGGTTTCCTGCGTGCCACGGGTGGTGCGCGCGGTCAGTTCCTGGATGTTGCGCATGCGGGCGGTCAACTGGTCGGCCAGTTCCACCTGCGCCTGCGTCGAGCGCGAGATCGACTGGGCGAGTCCCGCGAGCTCCCGCGACACGTTCTCGATTTCCTGCAGCGCCCCGCCCGCCGCATCCGACAGCCGCGCACCCTCGATCACGCCCTGGGTCGTCTGCTCCATGGCGGCCACCGTTTCCTGGGTGTCGATCTGGATGTTCTTGACGATGCCTGCGATGCGCTTGGTCGCCTCGCCCGAGCGCTGCGCCAACCGCTGCACCTCGTCGGCCACCACCGAGAAGCCGCGGCCCGCATCGCCCGC
>CAZXNF010000456.1:0-3371 GCA_964641785.1 uncultured Streptomycetaceae bacterium
ATGGCATAGCGTGCCGGGGCCGGGGCGACCGAAACTTCGCCTTCCGTGGTCCACCAGCCCCGCGGATGTGGCAAGATGCATCCTGAGCCGGTTTTCAGCGCCGCAGCCTTGGTTTTGCTTGAGATTTCAAGGGTACCGGGGCCTGTGGTTTTGCTGCAACACCTTGTGCTAAGCGCCAGAAAACTGTGGTAATCTTCGCGCGGTGATGGAACCAGACGGGATTTGCGCGGTCAGGCAGGCCCAAGTTGGTTCCGACGACTTAGCTCGATAGTTTCAAGGGGAGTGTTAACGATGTCGTTTCAATTCGATCGTGTCCGTGATACGGGAGGAGCCTCAGTCATGATTTCAGCGTTTCGCAAAACCCTCGTTGGCGTCGCCGCAGCGCTGTTGCTGCCGGGTCTGGCGTCCGCCCAGCAATTAACCAAAAATCAGGGCTATCTCGTCGATACCGTGACGGGCAACGTCGTCACCGCCATCGGTGCCGGCGTTTGCGTGCGCACCAGCGACTGGTCGCCCGCCCTCGCCGCCAAGGCCGAGGCCTGCAAACAGTGCACGCCGGATCTGTGCCCGAAACCGCCTCCGCCCAAGCCTGCCGTCAAGCCGAAGCCGGAAGTGAAACCGGAAGTCAAGCCCGCGCCGAAGCCGGCTCCGAAGCCCCAGATGATGAACGTCGAGTACAAGATCGAGCTGCAAGGCATCGCCTTCGCCAAGCCCGAACTGACCGACGACAACAAGAAGGATCTTGACGCCTTTCTGGCGAAACAGATCAAGGGCGTGAACATCGGTGCCGTGATCGTCACGGGTCACACCGATCGCATCGGCAGCCTGAAGTACAACCAGGCCCTGTCCGAGAAGCGCGCCCTCAACGGCAAGGATTATCTGGTGTCGAAAGGCATCGATCCGAAGCTGATCTTCTGGGAAGGCAAGGCGTTCAAAAACCCGATCCCGGTCACCAAGTTCTGCGATAACAAGATGTCGCGGAAACAGCTGATCGAGTGTCTGGCGCCGAACCGCCGGGTTACCGTCGAGGTCGTCGGCACCAAGCCGAAGCCCGCGCCGAAGCCCGAGGTGAAACCGGAAGTGAAACCGGAAGCGAAGCCCGCGCCGAAGTCCTAAGCGGTCAAGCTCCAAAAAAGCCCTGCGCAAGCAGGGCTTTTTTTTGCCCGTCGTTTGAGTATCCTCCCCCTCCCATGCCCACCGCCTCTGACACCATCGACCTGTTGATCGAGGCCCGCTGGATCATCCCGGTAAGCCCCCGCGGCGCTGTGCTGACAGGGCATGCCGTGGCCATCCGCCAGGGCGCCATCCATGCCGTGCTGCCGGCTGCCGAAGCCTCAGCGCGCTACCCCGGCGCACCCCGGGTGCGGCTTGAGCACCACGCGCTGGTGCCGGGCCTGGTCAATGCGCATACGCATGCCGCCATGACGCTGATGCGCGGCCTCGCCGACGACCTGCCCCTGATGCGCTGGCTGGAAGACCATATCTGGCCGGCGGAGGGCCGCCTGATGTCAGCCGAATTCGTGCGGGACGGCACCCTCGCCGCCTGCGCCGAGCTGCTGCGCGGCGGCGTTACCTGCTTCAGCGACATGTACTTCTATCCGGAACAGGCCGCGCAAGCGGCTCTGGAGACGGGCCTGCGGGCCATGATCGGCATGATCGCGATCGAGTTCCCCTCGCCCTACGCCGCGGACGCGCAGGATTACCTCGCCAAGGGGCTGCAGTCGCGCGACCTGCTGCGTGAGGAAGCCTTGCTCGCGTTCTGCTTCGCCCCACACGCGCCCTATACCGTCAGCGACAAGACCTTCCAGTCGATTGCCACGCTGGCGGCCGAACTTGACCTGCCCGTGCATACGCACGTCCATGAAACGCAGGATGAGATCCGGGAAAGCATCGCGCGCCACGGCGTGCGGCCGCTGGAGCGCCTCGGACGGCTGGGACTGGTCAATCCGGGCCTCATTGCCGTCCATGCCGTGCATCTGGAGCCCGCGGAGATCGCCGCGCTGTCACGCAGCGGCGCGTCGGTGGTCCACTGCCCCTCCTCCAACCTCAAGCTGGGGAGCGGCATTGCACCGCTGAGGGAACTGCTCGCCGCCGGCGTCAACGTGGCGCTGGGCACCGACGGTGCGGCCTCCAATAACCGGCTCGACCTGTGGGCGGAGATGCGGCTCGCGGCGCTGCTGGCCAAAGGCGTCTCCGGCGACGCCACCGCCGTGCCCGCCTGGCAGGCGCTGGAGATGGCCACGCTGGGCGGCGCGCGCGCCCTCGGCCTCGCCGACCGGATCGGCTCGATCGAACCCGGCAAGCGTGCCGACCTGACCGCCGTGAACCTGGACGCGCTGGAACTGTCTCCCTGCTACGATCCGGTCTCGCATCTGGTCTACGCCGCTGGCCGTGAGCACGTCTCCCACGTCTGGGTGGACGGCGAGCCACGCGTCATGGATGGCGTGCTCGCCCAACTCGACCCGGAAGCCGTTGCCGCCAAAACGCGCGCCTGGCAACGCAAAATCAAGAGCTCCTGACCGCATGAACGTCCGATGAATGTCGATAGCGCAGAACTGGAAAAATTCAGCCGTCTCGCCCACCGCTGGTGGGACCCGGCGAGCGAATTCCGCCCGCTGCACGAAATCAACCCGCTCCGGCTGGGCTGGATCGCCGCACGCGCCCCGCTCGTGGGCCGGCGTGTGCTGGATGTCGGCTGCGGCGGCGGCATCCTGACCGAAGCCATGGCGGCCAGCGGGGCGCAGGTGACCGGCATCGACCTGTCCGAAAAGGCCCTGAAAGTCGCGCAGCTCCACCTGCACGAAAGCGGCCTCACGGTGGACTACCGCGCCATCGCCGCGGAAGACTGCGCCCGTGAACAACCCGCGGCCTACGACACCGTCACCTGCATGGAAATGCTGGAGCACGTGCCCGATCCCGCCAGCACAGTAGCCGCCTGCGCTGCGCTGGCCAAACCCGGCGGCGACCTGTTCTTCGCCACGCTCAACCGCAACCCCAAGTCTTTTCTCTTCGCTATCCTCGGCGCCGAATACATCCTCGGCCTGCTGCCGCGCGGCACCCATGAGTACGCGCGCTTCATCAAACCGTCCGAACTCATCGCCATGGCCCGCGCAGCCGACCTCGACGTGGCCGGGATCACGGGCATGACGTACAACCTGCTGACCAAGGTCTACGCCCTGGGCCCGGATACGGACGTGAACTACATCCTCCATTTCCGGAAGCCGTGATGAGCGATGAGTAAAGGGGAATGGGTCCACACCCATCACTCATCACCCATCACCCATCACCCATCACCCATCACCCATCACTCATCACTCATCACTCATCACTCATCACTCATCACCCATCACCCATCACTCATCACTCATCAC
>CAZXNF010000457.1:0-3362 GCA_964641785.1 uncultured Streptomycetaceae bacterium
ATCGACGCGGCCTCGAGCCCAAAGCCCGCATCTGCCGCGGCGCGCAGCACCTGAACCAGCGCGTTGGCCTTGATCGCCAGGGCGTGCAGCGCCGAGGGCGCAAACGCGGCCCGGACGCGCGACAGCCGGTCGAGCATTCGCGAGAGGTCGTGGATGATCACCGTATCGTGCCCCTCAAGCAGGCCCTGGCGCTGCGCCCAAGCCAGAAGCGCTGCGGCCTGCGGCGCGTCGATCCGGTCGAACCAGTCGCCGGTGATCTGCGTGGGATCGTGTGTGTGCGGTGTCATCGTGGGCTTCCAGTTAGCATCGATCGGCTGGAGGCGATCCATCCGAGCTTCAGCGCCAGCAGTTGAAGCTGCCGATCCAGCCAACCCAAGCGAGCTTCGAACGTGGGGCCCAGCGATTCATTGGAGGCGAGGTCGGCGATCATGCAGCCACCCAGCGCCACGCGGATCACATGATCCTGCTCGCCGCTGACCTGCTCGCCCACATAAACCGACTGGCCCACCTGGAAAAGCGTACCCGCCGCCTGCCGCAGGTCGTCGTCCGCGCCGGCGGGGAGTTGATCGCGGATGTCGGCATTGAGGCTCGTGACGCAGATGAGCAGCGCGCTGCGGTCAAGCTGCTGGCCGTCGCCGCCCTTGACGCGGAGGCTAAAGACAGTGGTCTTGGATTCCAGCAGGCGGTCGAAAGTGTCATCGAACACCGGCGGCTCGCGGTAGAGCAGCTCAAGATACGGGCTGGCTGAGAGCACTGCGGGCACCTGGGACTCGAAGAAGCGCAGGACGCGGTAGCGGATGTCCGAGGGCGTCTGGTAGTAGGCCCGCATTTCGTGGATCGCCGCCTGCCAGCGCAGCAGCAGGCCGAGGTTGATCTGCGGCACGAGCGAGGCGCGCAGACTTTTGGCGTGAGAGGGAAGCTGCGCGGGGGTGAGGTAATCGTTGAAAGCCGGTGGATACGCGCCGCCCCCGGTGAGGTGCGACGCCAGCGGCCGGGGCATCAGCAGCGCGCCGGAGAAGGAAGGCCCGCCGAATAATTTGGAGCCGGTGGTGATCATCATGAATCCGCGCGAGAGGTAGCGTCGCATGCCCCGGCGGCTAAAGCGGCCCTGGGCGGCGTCGATGATGGCGATCACGCGGTCGCCATGGTCGCGCAGCAGTTGCTCCACCGTCGCCAGGCGCGGCGCGTGCAGGCCGGTCTTGGTGTGCGGGACCACATGGACGATCACGCGCGCCCCGCGCGCCACACCCTCCCGCGTCAGGCCGACGATCTCCGCATCCACATCCTCCGGCTGGCGGGCGCCTGAGCTAGCGATGCGCACGCGCACCTCGTGTACCTTCGTTCGCGCCGCAAGCTCCGCATCCACCGGATCGCCGGGCTTTCGCGTCTGGCCGTTGGGCACATGCTTGCTGAAATATCGGCCGCCCGCCGCCTGCACCGTGCCCGTGCCGACCTCGCGCGAGGCCACGATGATGTTCTCGATCGGCTCGGGCCCCATGCAGCCGACGATGTGCAGCGCGATGGTTTCCGCATCGGTTCCCGAGGGGCAGAGCACCACCTCCAGGCCTTCCAGATCCCGCGCATCGAGCAGGTGGATCAGCTCGTGGCGGATATGGTCGCCCATCTCGCTGGCCGCCTGAATGTCACTTGTTTCCGCCGCCCGCTTTTCAAAAGCATGCAGTGCCTCCCCGGCAGCGCGCCAGCCGCGCTGCGAAATCTGCGACGCGGTGCAACTGCCAAACGCCACCACCTCGCGCGGCCAGGGCGTGCCGCCGTATTTGTTGTGCCCCTGCTGGTCGGGCTCGATGCGTTCATCCCCGCCGCTGGCGAGAATGTCCGCCAGTCGGCAATCCTCGTCCGACAGATGGGCGGGATAGAAACTTGCTCTCATGGGGCGAATCCTTTCAATCTCGACACCCGCTCAACCACCCGCCGCCGCGTCCAGGCACCGTTGCTCGTAGAGACACAACGCATACATCCGGCTGAGCGAACCCTTGGTCAGCAGCCGCATCCGCGCCATGATCTTGTCCAGCGCGGGCAGCGTGCGCGCGATGCGGGTCGGCCGGCGGATCACCGCATCGACCCGCGCCCGGTTGTCGGTCAGCAGCCGGCGAATCGGGTAGCGGCAGCCCTGCTTGTCCACGCGCGTGGCGACCTGCGCGGGCAGGAGATCAGCCATGATGTCGCGCAATATGCTCTTGTTCATCCCGCGCTGGAAATAAGCGGTGGGCGGATTGAAAACGAACCGCGCCAGCTCCGGGTCCATGTAGGGCTTGATGACATCAATGCCGTGGGCCTTGGCGTTGACATGGTGCTGGTGCATCCACTTGCGGAGCATGGAGCGCTTGAGGCGGTGATGGATGTGGTCGGTGAAATCCACCTCGCCCCATCGCCGCGACAGCTCGGCCAATTGCTTACGGGTCAGCAGGTCATCGCTGGTGGCGAGGGCGATCAGGGCCTTGTAGTTCTCGCTGGAGCGGTCCACGCCCTTGGACAGGCCCCAGGCGAAGCCGTCGATGGAATACATGCCCGCGAAGATCACATCCGCGCCGGTGCCATCGACGATTCCCTCAAAGCCATCGGCGCGGGCTGCGGTGCAGACGCGCCCGAAACCGATGCTGTTGCCGGTGATGGTGATGGGGCCGCACGCCGCGGCGGTCATGCGTTCATGGACATCCAGTTCCGCATCGCTGTAGCCGACTTTCACCTCGACCAGATCGACCTTGAGATGTTTGGCCGCCATGCGGGCGTATTGCGTGTCAGAACCCGATCCCGTGTTGGCGTGGTAGCAGCGCATCGGCGCGGTCGGATGCAGGTGGCGATAGAGCGCAACAAGCAGCGTGCTGTCCACGCCGCCGGAGATGGCGAAGGCGACATTGCGGCCGCGCGTGAGCGCATCGAGCGAGGCGAGCAGGGCGTCGCGCGTTTGTTCGGGGGCCAGCGGCTGGGCCTTGGCCGGCGAGGGATGCACCCCCACCTGAAACTTCCCGGTCGCCAGGTCAATGGTCACCGTGTCGCCCACATCAACGACCTGGATTTCGCGGAAGAGCGAGAAGTTGTCTGGGGAGTTGCCGTGCTTGTAAAAGTCCATCACCTTGGCCGGGTCGTGCGTGAGGGGCCAGGCTGATGGCACGAGTTGACTCAGATCATGGGAAAGGGTGATCGACTCGCCCCGATGCACAAACAGCGGCATAGTGGAAAGCCAGCTCGTGGCGATGTGAAGCTGTGAACCCACAGCGCTGACATGGGTGCGATCGGGCGTGGGCGGCCCATCGGCCACCAGCAGCCGCGATCCGCCCCAGCCAAGGTCGGTGGCGGGATCCACGCTCCAATCGAAACGTCCATTGTGTGGCGTGACCTGC
>CAZXNF010000458.1:0-3356 GCA_964641785.1 uncultured Streptomycetaceae bacterium
GGGTCATATGCTAGAGGTCATATGGGGTCATCATATGGGGTCTTGCAATCCAACAATCCCCCACCGACGCACGCACTGAATAGAGACCAATCTTTTAGGTGACGTGACGGTGCGCGGTGAGTCGGGATTGCAAAATCAATATTCAGAAAAAGAAAATGTATGATTGCAAGACCCCATTCCTGCGCGCACGCTCAGCGCGCCTACGACTGTGGCTTTGAAGGGCTTGGCCAACGCCATGATTCCGCCTTCAGCAAACGGACTGGCTAGCGACCTTATTCCACGGTCACGGTCTTGCCAAAGAGCTGCATGAACTCGACGGCGGGGACGTGGATTTTTCCATTGATGTTCTGCGCGGGCACGGACAGCGTGCGCCGGTCGATCCGGGGGTCATCCGCAGCCACCCTGGTCTTGCCGTCGATGGTGTCGCCGGCATGGATTGTCCCGCCCACGCGGAGGAAGCGTTCGCCGGGCTTGATGTTCACCGCAACCTTGTTGAAGGTGATGGTCTTTACGGCGACGAGGTCCGCAGGTTTCTGGTTGTAGGCGTAGACGTCGTACACGCGGAAATCCCCGGGTCCGTAGATCTGCGCGAGGTCATCCAGCGCCACCGTCAGCATGCCGTTCTGACTGACCGGCGCGCTGCTGAGCCTGACCGTTGATGTCGCGTTGCCGGCGGTCACCGCGGCCGTGTTGCGGCCTGCAGCGAATCGCACGCCGGTGACGTTTTTTGGCGCTGTCCTGTCGAGTACGCGCTCGAAGTGGTCGAAGGTGATCTCGTAGAGGGATGCCGGGCCGTAGGAATGGTGGCCGTTTTCGATGGTGATCTGCGTCAGGTTGTGCATCACCCCCTTGATGTTTTCCTGGTACCAGGGCTGGCAGGAATTTTTCGCGGGGCCGGCGTAAAACACCGTGACGTCTGCTGCAAAGCAGGACATCACCGTCGGCATGTCGAGGATCGCGCCTTTCAGGTTTGCAGCGAAGGGCTTGCTGCCGCCGGGTGCGGTTGGCGCCATCGCCTTGAACAGATGACCGTGGCGCAGCACGAAATTCATCGTGCCTGCAGCGCCGGCGGAATTGCCGAAGATGAACATGCGCGCTGTATCGATGTTGTAGCGCGCCTTCACCAGCTCCAGCGTGTGCAGCATAGCCTGCTCGCCGGGGCCGTGACCCCATACCGGGCCGCGGGTCCAGCCGTTCGGTGACAGCACGATGTAGTTATAGCGGTCGGCGTAGTCTTCGAAGCTGGCCACGCCGGGGATCGGCGTCGGCTGGTTCTTCAAGTGATCGTTGGGCCGTTCGAACGGCGCGTTTTCGTTGCCGGTGCCGCCGTGCAGCATGAAGGTGAATTTGCTCGGAACGTTGGCATCGTAATTTTTCGGCACGTAGAGTCGGTATGGCAGCACGCGGTCCACCGCCATTGTGGTGTTGATGTCGTTGCCGCTGGCATCGACCTTGCCGCTGAACACCGTGATGTCGCCGAAGTAAAAGGCGTTCCACAAATTGCCCCTGGTGATCGTGCCGTTGAGCAGGCCGTTCATGTACTGCACCCGGCCTGCGCTGATCGGCGTATTCGGGTATTTGCCCTTTTCGTATTGCGGGTTGAACAGGTCGTCCCTGGTGTCGGCCGGCCCAACATGGCTCACCGCCAGATAACCGCTTGCCGCGGCATCGTTGGTGATGGTCTTGCCCAGCGATCTCATGAAACTCGCCACCGGCACGTAAACCTTGCCGTCACGCTGCACCGGAGCGGCATCGAGTGCCGCAGCGGCCGGCGCGCTGGATGCGGCGATGGCGGATTTGTCGATGGCGTTGCGGTCGGTCGCGGTGGCATGGGTGGCGGACGACACCGTCGCTGCCGTGCTCGCCAGCGCGTAGCGGCCCTGCCAGGCGATTTTGGTGTATTCGACCTTGGGCGCGCGCGAGCCCGAACCCGCGGCAATGCGCTTGCGGAAAAAGTGGTGGTTCACCGCGAACTGCTGCGTTGCCGGATCCACCGTATAGCTGAAGTAGGGCGCATAGATCTTGCGCAGGTCGGCCAGCGCCACCATCAGCACTCCGTTCTGGGTGAATGGCTTGTGTTCCAGTTCGTAGCGCACCATCGCCTCGGCATTGTTGTAGCGCAGCGACGGATCGAATGGGTAGAAGGTGTCGAAAAACACCGTCTGCGCATGGCGGTCGGTGGTATTGAACAGCACCGAGTTCTTGTCGTGCGAGTAATCGAGGTAGCCGGTGATCGGGCGACTGCCCTGTTCGAGCGCCGCGGGGGTGATGGCGCAGCCGGCGAACACCAGCGGGATGCAGACCAGCAGCAACGCGCGTTGCAGGAATTGATGACGATTCATTTGCGGATTCCTTCGGGGGATTGCTGTATAAAAAGAACGGAGCCGAAACGGCCCCGTTTTATTCTGGAATGCGAACTAGGCAGCTAGCTCTTCGGCCAGAGCACGCCCTGTCTGCCGGCCGGCACCGTGCCCACGCCCTTGAAGACGAAGCGCTGCACGCGTTTGCCCTCGTAGGTCTCGGTGGTATAGACGTTGCCCTTGGAGTCGGTGGCGATGCTGTGCACGCCGTAGAACTGCCCGGGCTGGCGGCCGCCGTCGCCGAAGTTGGTGATCTCCTCCAGAGTCTCGCGCAGCACGATGCGCACGACCTCGTTGGTGCCGTCGGCGATGAAAATGAAGCGCTGCTGCGGATCCTTGGAGAACGCGATGTCCCAGGTCGAGCCGGAGCCGAGCGTGTTCTTGGCGTAGAATGCCTCGCGCACAAAGGTGCCGTCGGGTTTGAACACCTGCAGCCGGTTGTGCTGGCGGTCGCAGACGTAAAGCAGGCCGTCGTTCGACAGGTCGGAACAGTGCACCGGGTTGCGGAACTGTTTCGACGGCTCGGCTGCCGGATCGTACTTGGGCAGTGGCGTGTCGTCCGGCTTGTTGCCGTAGGCGCCCCAGTAGCGCTTCATCTTGCCGGTGTCGGCGTCGAGCACGGCCACGCGCTTGTTGTGGTAACCGTCGGCGACGTAGGCCTCGTTCGCCTTTGGGTCGACCCAGATCTTGGCGACGCGCCCGAAGTTTTCGAGGTTGTTGCTGCCGGCGTTCTTGCCCAGACCGCCGAACTGCTGCAGGAACTTGCCTTCCTTGGTCATCTTCAGGATGTGCGCGTCCTTCGGCCCGTTGCCGCCGATCCACACGTTGCCCTTGTGGTCGACGAAGATGCCGTGGTTGGAACCCGGCCACTCGTAACCTTCGCCGGGGCCGCCCCACGAACGCACCAGGTTGCCGGTTTGGTCGAACACCAGCACCGGCGGCGCGCCGCGGCAGCATTCGCCGACGCCGGTCTCCAGCGCCTTTTCGTTGTTGTGC
>CAZXNF010000459.1:0-3334 GCA_964641785.1 uncultured Streptomycetaceae bacterium
GGATGCACTCGTAGAGGCCGTTCAGCTCTTCGCGGTCCTCCGGGGACTGCAGGCGCTCGGTCTCCGGCGGCGGCGTGTCGTTCACGACATACGGCCGAACCGAGTGGTACTGCTTGAAGAACTGCGACATGTCCACGATCAGGTCACGGATCACCGGCAAGCCCGGCAACGGCCGGATTTCGACGGGTTCCTTCAGGCTGATCATCGGTGTGATGCAGGCCAGACCGTTCTTGCCGTTGATGTTCATCGCGTCCGACCCGCACACGCCCTCGCGGCAGGAACGGCGGAAGGCGAAGGCGTCGTCCTCGCTCTTCAGTCTGATCAGCACGTCGAGCAGCATGCGATCGGCCGGATCGAGCGCGATGTCGTAATCCTGCATATACGGCTTCGCGTCTTTTTCGGGGTCGAAACGGAAAATCGAGAACTTCATGGGGCGATCCTGATCAGGTCTCAGTAGACGCGGGCTTTCGGCGCGAAGGATTCAACGGTCAGCGGCTGGAGTTTCACCGGTTTGTAGTCGAGCCGGTTGCCGTCCTTGTACCAGAAGGTGTGCTTGAGCCAGTTCACATCGTCCCGGTCGTGGTGATCGCTGCGGTCGTGCGCCCCGCGGGACTCCGTGCGGGCGTCGGCCGAGATCATGGTGGACATGGCCACCTCGACCAGGTTGTCGAGCTCCAGCGCCTCTACGCGGGCCGTGTTGAAGATCCTGCTCTTGTCCTTGACGAAGGTGCGCGTCGCACGCCCGGCAATTTCCAGCATCTGCTGCACGCCTTGCGCGAGGCCGTCCGGGAAGCGGAACACGCCGCAATGCGATTGCATGGTGCGCCGCAAATCGGCGCCGACCTGGGCCACGCTCTCGCCCGACGTCGCGCTGTCCAGGCGGGCAAGTCGCGCGAGCGCGCTATCCGCGGCGTCCTTCGGCAGGTCCTTGCGCGGGCCGTAAGCGGCGACATCCTTGACCATTTGGTCGCCGGACGACTTGCCGAACACCAGCAGGTCGAGCAGCGAATTGGTGCCGAGGCGGTTGGCGCCATGCACGGAGACGCAGGCGCACTCGCCTGCCGCATAAAGTCCCCGCACCAGCTTGTCTGAATTGCCCGCGAGCACCCGCCCATGCACGTCGGTCGGCACTCCGCCCATCATGTAATGGCAGGTCGGCACGACCGGGATCGGATCCTTGACGGGATCGACGTTCGCGAACTTCTTGGCGATCTCGCGGATGCCCGGCAGCCGCTTGTCGATGGTCTCCGCACCGAGATGATCGAGCTTGAGCAGGATGTAGTCCGCATCCGGACCGGCGCCCCGCCCTTCCTTGATTTCCGTGGCCATCGCCCGCGACACCACGTCGCGGCTTGCCAGGTCCTTGACGGTTGGCGCGTAGCGCTCCATGAAGCGCTCGCCGTTCTTGTTCAGCAGGAACCCCCCCTCGCCGCGCACGCCCTCGGTAATCAACACGCCAGCGCCGGCCACCCCGGTTGGGTGAAACTGCCAGAACTCCATGTCCTCCAGCGGGATGTCCGCACGCGCAGCCATGCCCAGCCCGTCGCCCGTGTTGATGTAGGCATTGGTGCTTGCGGCATAAATGCGCCCCGCCCCGCCGGTTGCCAGCAGCGTCGCCTTGGCCTCGAAGATCATCACATCCCCGGTTTCCATCTCCAGCGCGATGACGCCCAGAACATCGCCCGCCTGATCGCGGATCAGATCCAGCGCCATCCATTCGACAAAGAACTGCGTGCGGGTCCGCACGTTGCGCTGATACAGGGTATGCAGCATCGCGTGCCCGGTGCGGTCCGCTGCCGCACAGGCGCGCTTGACGGCGCGCTCGCCGTAATTGCTGGTGTGGCCGCCGAAGGGGCGCTGGTAAATCTTGCCATTGTCGAGCCGGTCGAAGGGCATGCCGAAGTGCTCGAGTTCGATCACCGCCTCGTTGGCCTTGCGGCACATGAACTCGATGGCGTCCTGGTCGCCCAGGTAGTCCGACCCCTTGACGGTGTCGTACATGTGCCAGTGCCAGTTGTCCGGCTCCTCGTTGCCGAGCGACGCCGAGACCCCGCCCTGCGCCGCCACGGTGTGCGAGCGCGTCGGAAACACCTTGGTCAGCACGGCGGTCTTGAGCCCTGCCTCGGACAACTGCAGGGCGGCGCGCAGGCCGGAGCCGCCGGCCCCGACCACCACGGCATCAAACTGGCGTTTAGCGAGAGTCGCCATTACACGCTCCAGAGTATCTGCGCGGCCCAGCCCGCATAGGCGATCAGGGCCAGTATCGTCGCCACGTACAGCGCGAAGCGCAGACCGGACGGCTTGACGTAATCCATGAACACGTTGCGCATGCCCACCCAGGCGTGGAGCAGCAGGCTGACGACGAACAGCAGTGTCGCCACCTTGATCCACGGCAGGGCGAACAGACCGCGCCACCGCCCGAAATCGCCCGGCTGCAGCACCGCGATCATCACCGCCATGAGCAAGGTATAGGCGGCCATCACCACTGCCGAAACCCGTTGCAACAGCCAGCCGCGCAGACCGTAGTGCGCACCGATGACCTCGCGCCTTACCATGCGAGCACCGCGACGATCAGCGTGACGATGGCGCCCGCCGCGAGCACGGCCGCGCTGCTCTGCCGCGCGCGGGCAAGCTCAAGGCCCACGTGCGCGTCCAGGAACAGGTGGCGGATGCCCGCAAACAGGTGATGGAGGTAGGCCCACAGCAGGCCCAGCAGCACGATCTTCACGGGCCACAGCGCAACCCACGCGCGCAAGGCAGTGTAGGTATTGAAGGACTGAAGGCTCTGCTGCAGCAGCCACAGAAGGAAACCAAGCAGCAGGAACATCAGAACACCTGTAACCCTGTGCAGGATCGACACGAAGGCCGGCAAGGGCAGGCGGATCTTGAACAGGTTGAGGTATTTGTATCGGGGTTTCAGCGCCACGGTCGGCATGGGGAAGTTGAATCCGGTTGGAGACGGCTCGGTCTGGCGTCGATCGAGTGGGACAGTTTACCAATGCAGCGCGTGCAACAAAAGCACCGATTGCGCCCGGATCAACTGCCTGTATGACAAGGCCGCAAGGTTTGACACTTTGTACGATGCGTCAGTAAAATCTCCGGGCTTTTCCCATGGCTCTTCCCCGGTTGCTTCCGAGGTCACTTTTCGCTCGCAGCGTGCCGGCCGTTAACGCGGCCGGACAACGTGGAGCACCCGGCGAAGCCCGTTGCGCGGTACGGAGGTCGGACAGCGTCGCTGCCGCAACCGGTCCGCATGCCTTCCCGTTTTTCGTGAAACTTGCTAGCCGCCTGACTCCGGAGTCCAGACCATGAATAAACCCGTTCGCGTCGCCGT
>CAZXNF010000460.1:0-3313 GCA_964641785.1 uncultured Streptomycetaceae bacterium
ACGACGCGCTGTGCACGCGCCACGGAATAGAGCAGGTGCGCGAAGGCAACCGCGGCATCAACGGCGCGCGCATCCATGCGGCGGACCTCTTTCACTGCGGCGGGCGGCACGCCATGTTCTGGTTCGAGGACGACATGCTGCTGGTCGGCGAACCCGAGGAGGGGACCACCTGCGAAAACGGCCTGCCGCGTTACGTGCACGAGCCAGGGACAAAAGCCGCCGCCATCCTGCAGCGCGAGTTCGCCGACTACGTCATGCTGAGCTTCACCGAGGTCTTCGGGTCGCACCACACCCAGTGGGGCTGGGTGAACCTCGATGATGCGGCGCGCGAGCATTACTTCCCCGGCGCAACCGATGCGCCGCGTGCCGCCTTCAGTGCCATTCAGGCCGTCGACCACGTGCCATACGCGGTGGGCGAGGCCTACTACAGCAATTGGCCGCAGGTGGTCACGCGGCGCGGCACGCGGCGTTTGTTCTTCGATGAGCGCCGCGAACCCGTTGTGGAGCAGTACTGGATGGCGCGCTCGTTCGAGCTGCTGCGTACGGGTCGCGTCACAGCTGCGGTGCTCTTAGCCTCGCCCATCCACCATCACCGCACGCAGGACTACGCGCGCGTCGAGCGCATCGAGTACCAGCGGGTAGAGTCGGCCGCAGCGCCCGCCCATGTGGCCGCGCCTGAACCTGCGCTGGTAGCCGGGCGGCGCGACTGGCCACCCGAACCGGGAACGATCTTCGTTTCGCTTGCCAATTACCGCGACAGCGAGACGCCGCACACGATCCGCAGCCTTTTCGCCAACGCCGCCAACCCGGATCGCATCCGCGTCGGCGTGTTTTCGCAGGTGGTGCCTGGTACGGACGACGACTGCCTGCCGGCGGGGGCAGCGCCCGGGCAGCTGCGCGAGATCCGGGTGCACGCAGCCGAGAGCCTCGGCGCCTGCTGGGCACGCTCTCGCATCTTCGAGGAACTGCTGCACGGCGAGGAATACGTGCTGCAAATCGACAGCCACAGTCGGTTCGAGCCTGGCTGGGATGATGCCTTCATCGCCATGCTCGCACGTTGCCCGACGCCGCGCGCACTGCTTACCACCTACCCGTCGGGCTACGTCCCGCCGGCGGAACGCGGCCGTCCCCTGGCGACGATTCTCGCGGCGGACATATTCAACGACATGGGCATCCTGATGGTGAAGTCTCGTACATTCGACCCGCGTGAGCCGCTGCCTGCGCCCCCGCCCGCCGCCTTTCTCAGCGCCAACTGCCTGTTCGGACCGGCGGCGGCTTTCCGCGAAGTGCCGTACGACCCGCGCCTGTATTTCCACGGCGAGGAGATTTCGCTCGCCGCGCGCTTCTGGACGCACGGGTGGGACCTCTACGCCCCGGACCGTTGCGTGATGTACCACGACTACACCACCAACCGCGGCCGGCCGCGCAACTGGGAGGACCGCCGTGACTGGGTGGCGCTGAACATGCGCTCGTTCGCGCGCGTGCGCCACCTGTTCGGGATCGAGGCAAGCCGTGATCCCGTCGTGCTGCGCGATTTCGAGCGCTACGCGCTCGGCACGGCGCGGTCCCTCGCGGACTACGAGGAGTTCGCCGACGTCACCTTCGCCACCTCGCGCATCGGCACGCGCGCGGCGGACGGGCGCTTCCCGGTGCCGCTTGATGCTTCGTCGCTTTCAGTACTGCGTGTTGCGCGGGTCCGCTTCCTCGACCGCCTGCCCGGCGAGGACACCTATACGCCGGTGCGCGAGACGCGCAGCGGAAAGCACTCGACGCTCGCCGCCACCGAGACATTGCGGCCTGCTCTCGGAGCCTGGCTGCGCGAGCACGGCATCCGGCGGCTGGTGGATGCCGGTTGCGGCGACTTCAACTGGATGCAGGCCGTGGACCTCGGCGGGCTGGAGTTGTATGCGGGCTACGACCTCGTGCCCGAGCTCATCGCGCGCAACCAGCGGCTGTACGGACAGCGCCGCGGGCATCTTTTTTCGGTAGGCGACATCACAAGCACGCCGCTCGTTGCCTGCGACGCCATCCTGTGCCGGGACGTACTGAATGACCTGCCGCCAGCCGATGCGCTTCGCGCGCTGGAGAACTTCCGCGCGAGCGGCGCGCGCTGGCTGCTCGCGACCACAGGCACGGTCGGCGGCGTGCTAGCGCCGGTGGCACGGCTTACCGATGGGGTTGGGGCAGCGCTCGGCATCTGGTTGCTCAACGAGCGGCCGTGAAGCCATCGGGCAGGCTGATGCACCGCTTATTGTCCGCTGACAACGTCGATGCCGCCTGGCGATGGCTGTGCAGCTCACGCCGCAATTTTCCGCCCGATGCAGACGGTCACCCGGGCCGATGGGGAGACGCTGGCGCTCTGGCTGGCCCGCGACGCGCTGGTGTTGAAGATGATCACGCAGACCCTGCAACCCGTACTGCCGGTGCACCGCGCCTGTACCCATGTCCGAGGACATGGCGGGCACAAAGAGGCCGTGCAGCGCGTCCAGCGCTGGGTCACCGGCGGTGCCTACGCCTTCGTGTGCCGCACAGATATACGCGGCTACTACGCGAACATCGACAAGATGCAACTGCTGCACCTGCTGTCCCGGCAGGTGCACTGCCCGGTCATTCTCGACCTGCTGGCGCAGTTTCTCGATTACAGCGTGGAATCGGGCGGGCTTTTTCATACGCCGCGCAAGGGCATTCCCCGCGGCTGCCCCTTGAGCCCGCTGCTCGCCGGCTTTCACCTGCATGTACTCGACCTTGATTTGAGCCGGCGCCACGGCGTGCGTTACGTGCGCTTCATGGACGATCTGCTGATCCTCGCGCGCGGCCGATGGGGTCTCAAGCGTGCGGTGGCTGCGATGAACCGGTGGTTTGCCGCCTCGGGACTTGCCCAGCACCCGGACAAGACCTTCATCGGCCGCATCGACAAGGGCTTCGACTGGCTGGGCTACCGCTTTGGTGCTTGCGGCCTGTGCGGCATGGCCGCGAAAACCCTGGAAAAATTTGCAGTCAAGCTCCGCCGGCTTTTGGAGCAGGCCCGGCGCGACGGTAGCCCGGACGAAGGGTTGCCGCGCCGGGTGGCGGAGTACATCGTCAGATGGGTGAGGTGGGCAGCGAGCGGCATTGACAAGGACCAGCGGGATCTGCGGCAATTCTAGAGCACGGGGCTGTCCGGAATGGAACGGATATAGCCGGCAGACCGCCCCCCCCGACCCCGCTGCCCCACTGAACCGCCTCTACCGGGCACCCGAACCCGCTCGCCTAATCCCGCATCAACCATTCGGCCAGATCGTCAGCCCTAACTAAAGAATAATACCCTAGCACA
>CAZXNF010000461.1:0-3311 GCA_964641785.1 uncultured Streptomycetaceae bacterium
TCGAAGATTTCCTTCTGCATGTAGTGACGGTAATGGCCCATCTCGACAGCGGCAGCCGTCAATTGCGAGACATGCACGGCGCGCTGGGCGCGCGCGCCCTTGGCGTCGATGATGATGATGCTGTCGGCCTCGAGCTTGGCGCAATCGCCGTCTTCGAGATACACGATGTTCGGCGTCACCTGGATCAGCGCCGAGGCGTCGGATGCGGCAAAGTTTTCGTGTTTGCCCAATCCCAGCAGCAGGGGTGCGCCATGCCGCGCAACGACCAGCGTGCCCGGCTCGGCGGCACGCACGACGGCGATGGCATACGCGCCCGTCAGTTCGGCCAGCGTACGCTGCACGGCCTCCAACAAATGGCCGCCGCCCTTGAGATGGCTGTGCACCAGGTGGGCGATGACCTCGGTGTCGGTATCGGAGAGGAAAACATAACCCTCGCCCTGCAGGCGGCGCCGCAGTGCTTCGTGGTTCTCGATGATGCCGTTGTGCACGACCGAGACGTCGCCGGACACATGGGGGTGGGCGTTCTTTTCCGAGGGCACGCCGTGGGTGGCCCAGCGCGTGTGCGCGATGCCCAGGTGGCCAGAGAGGCCCTGCGCGCTGGCGAGCTTCTCCAGCTCCGCGACACGGCCGGTCGAGCGGACGCGTTCGAGCTTGCCGTTGACGACGGCAACCCCCGCCGAGTCATAGCCGCGGTATTCGAGGCGCTTCAGGCCCTCGAGCAGGATGGGGACGACGTTGCGTCCCGCGATGGCGCCGACGATGCCGCACATGTCAGTTCGGTGATGCGTTATGGGTGATGGGTGATGGGGGAAAAACACTCCATCGCAGGTCTACCGCTTTGCGTGCGTGCCGCCCACTACTCATCACTCATCACCCATTCCCCTTTACCGATTTTTGGGGGCGTTTCCAGCCGGGGACGGTCATTTGTTTCGAGCGGGACAGCGTCAAGGCGTCGGCGGGCGCTTCCTTGGTAATGGTGGAACCGGCGCCGATGGTGGCGCCGCGCCGGATGGTGACCGGGGCCACGAGCTGGGTATCGGAACCGATGAAGACATCGTCCTCGATGATGGTGCGGTGCTTGTTCGCACCGTCGTAGTTACAGGTGATGGTGCCGGCGCCGATGTTGACCCGCGCGCCGACCGTGGTGTCGCCCACATAGGCAAGGTGGTTGGCTTTGGAGCCGTGGCCGATATCGGCGGCCTTGGCTTCGACGAAATTGCCGAGGTGCACTTCGTCCGCCAGCGTCGTGGCGGGCCGGATACGCGCGTAGGGGCCAATGCGGCAGCGCGCGCCGGTCACGCCGCCATCGAGGTGCGAAAACGCCTCGATGTGCGTTTCCGCGCCGATCGTCATGTCGCGCAGCACGCAGTTCGGGCCGATGGTGACGCCGTCGGCCAGCGCCACCTTGCCTTCGAATACGCAACCGACGTCGATGGACACGTCGCTGCCGCAGGTGAGTTCGCCCCGGATATCGATGCGCATCGGATCGAGCAAAGTGACGCCCGTTTCCATCAACGCGATCGCGCGGCGCCATTGCAGCAGGCGCTCCAGTTGGGCGAGCTCGCGCTTGCTGTTGGCGCCCAGCGTTTCCCAGTTGTCGTCCGCGACCACGGCGGCGACCGGCACGCGGTCGGCCAGCGCCAGCTTTATGAGGTCGGTGAGGTAATACTCGCGCTGCGCGTTGTCGTTGCCGATTTTCGCCAGCCATGCGGACAGCTTCGCGGTCGGGATGCGCAGGATGCCGGTGTTGACCTCGCGCACCTCGCGCTGGCGCGCGGTGGCGTCCTTTTCTTCGACGATGGCGGTCACTGCACCAGCGCGGTTGCGCAGGATGCGGCCGTAGCCCTTGGGCTGTTCGAGGACGGTCGTCAGCACGACCAGTGCCTTGGCTGGTGCGTCCAGCACCTGCTGCAGCGTCGCGGCGGAAACCAGCGGCACGTCGCCGTACAACACGAGGGTGGTGCCGCCCGCGGCGAGATGCGGCAGCGCCTGGGCGACCGCATGGCCCGTCCCCAACTGCGGCGACTGCACCGCAAACGCAACGTCCGGCGCCGCGCTAGCAGTACGCACGGGGTCCGCGCCGTGGCCGATCACCACGCAGATGCGCGTTGGCTTGAGCGCGCGGGCCGTGGCCAGCACGTGCGCCAGCAGCGACTGCCCGCCGATGGCGTGCAGGACCTTGGGCTGCTCGGAGCGCATGCGCGTGCCGCGCCCGGCGGCGAGAATCACGATATTGAGCGGGGCTTTGGGCAATGCGGACATGGCCTCAATTATCTCATGGGGTCCTGCGGCATCGCGGGCGGTTGCCCAGCGAACCAGGCGGCGACCGCGGCCTGCTCCGTCGCCGACAGGTGCAGCCCGCACTTCGTCCGCCGCCACAGCACATCCTCCGCCGTGGTCGCCCATTCCTGCGCCACCAGGTAAGCCACTTCCCGTTCGGAGAGGCCGGCGCCGAAGACCGTGCCGAGATCGGCCGGGGTGCGGGCGTCACCCAGCACCGCGGCGGCGCGCGTGCCGTGGCGGCGGAACAATCCGTGCAGTACGTCGTGCGGCAGCCCGGGATAGTGCGCGCGCAGGCGCCCGGCCTGAGTGTCGCGGTCGGCGCCGGCGAAATCGCTGCCGGGCAGCGAGGCCCGGCCGGTCCACGCCGGTTTCAGGCTGGGAAAGAAGGGCGCGAGTTTCTCCAGCGCGTGCTCGGCCAGCTTGCGGTAGGTCGTGATCTTGCCGCCGAAGACGGACAGCACAGGCGCCGCGCCTTCCACGGCGTCCACGCGCAACGTGTAATCCCGAGTCACGGCGGACGGATTGGCCGAACCATCGTCGTAGAGTGGCCTCACCCCCGCATAGCGCCAGACCGCCTGCGCGGGCGCGACCGGCTGCGCCAGGTAGCGGTTGACCGCGCGGCACAGGTACGCGGCTTCCTCGTCGCTGCAAACCGCCTGCGCGGGATCGCCCTCGACCGGCACGTCGGTGGTGCCGACCAGGGTGTACTCGTCCTCATAGGGAATCATGAACACGACGCGGCCGTCGTCGTTTTGCAGGATGAAGGCGTGGTCGCCGGCGTAGAGGCGCGGAAACACCACGTGGCTACCCTTGACCAGCCGCACGGCGTCGCTGCTCGCCTGCGCGAGCCGGCCGTTCAGCGTTTCCTTCACCCAGGGGCCGGCGGCGTTGACGATGGCGCGGGCCGTCACGGTGGTTTCCGCGCCGTCGTCGCTGCGCAGGCGTGCGTTCCAGCGCCCGCCCTCCCGCTGAGCGGACACGCACTCGGTACGCGTGCGGATATCCGCACGCGTACCGAGTGCGTGTCC
>CAZXNF010000462.1:0-3303 GCA_964641785.1 uncultured Streptomycetaceae bacterium
CCAAAGGCAATACCCGCGAGAATCCCTGTCGCTTTTTGTGCAACGACATAGGCATCGCCTGTAGAAGCAGCGTTCGCCAACTGTGCTGCATTGAGTATCGGGCCAAGAGCGGCAAACAACTTTCCGACGTTCGAAGCAACAGCGCTATTCGCGTTTCCATTTTTAATTGCTTGATCGCCCAAGGCGAACGCTCGTTGCGCGATGCTCTCATTTGCGCGCACCTCGCCAATCGCATTCTGATAAAGAGGTGAGTTCGGAACGTCGATATACCGCTGCGCGACCTGCCAAGCACCGGCCGCTGCCTTGGCTGCTTGGTGGCCGTCAAAGTAATGCTTAGCGGCGTCGGCGACTGCCTGCTGCTGGATAGAACCCACGCCAGTGCCATTGAAGGCATTCTTGACTACCTGCTCGATTGAGTATTTGACTCCGTCCGTCGTCGCGCCTGCGGTATCCCACCAGTCAGGTTTGAAACCTTCGTAGACAATAGCAGAGTCGGTCATCGTAAGCTCCTTCAGTGCTAGGAAAAGTGCAGTAACTTAAAGTTCTTGACCCACCAACCAAATGTTGCAATCAGTCCCGCGTTGGAGAATGCAACGAATCCTCCTAAGATCGCCAAGGCTATCTTGGAATCTCCGATGCAAGCACTGCAGGAGGCAGAGTCACCGAACGAAACAAATGCTGTGATTCCGACAAAACTTGCTAAGGCAATCAGTAGTGCGAGCGCTCGCAACGGCGCTCGCCCTGGATTCTCCGTCCAAGCGGAGAGAAAGGTCGACTCAGACGATCGATTGAGGAAAACGATAAATGCCTGGAGCGGGATGCTTGCCCATGCGTATGAGAAGTACAAAAGCGTCGGCTGAGGAAATGCGGAGTGCTGCCCCCACCCGGTGATAGACGGCACAGCGCTACTCATCGCACGAACGAATATCGCCAAAACGGGGTTTACGTCTAGAACATCTGCGGGGACACTGAACAAGAGAGCAAACCCGCCGAAGAAGAATCCCCACAAAGGAATACTTCGTGCGAGCGGGTCTTTGAATACTTCAGTCCAGTTTGATGGGAGATACATAGGAACTACCCGGCAGTCTGATTCTTATTCAGCGCAAAAAACGCTGGCGCCATCTGGAAGCTGCCCGGCGCGGTTTGCCCCTCCCCATAAAGCCGCAGCACGTCCAGCACGGAATACGTGGCCACGCCCGCGAACTGCCACTGCACCACCACCGCCGGGGCGAGGTCGCTCGCCGCTTCCCGGCTGCCGCGCATGGCGGAGGTGTCCGCCCAGGCGCCGATGAGGGCATCGAGGTTGGCGCGCTGCGCGGCGCGCGTGGTGCCCGCGGCGTAGCCGCGCAGGGTGGGGTTCAGCACCGCGTCAGTCGCCGCCGCGACCCGCAGCCGGGCGACCGACCCCGAGCCTTCCATGTCGGGCAGATCGTTGGCGGAGGCCGGGGCTTCAGGCGGGTTGACGTATTCACGGAAAAACCGCAACTCCGCCAGATCGAGATTGGCGGTGCCGCCCGCACTGCCGTCCGCGCGCGTGAAGACGCCGGTACCGGTGATGCGGTTGCCGTTGCCGAGATTGGTGTTGACGACGGTCTTGGCGGTGCTGATGGAGGCGATGCCGGCTTCCGTCAGGGTACGGAGTTCGGAGGCTTCCGATACGCCGTTCTGGTTGATGTCCTGCCAGACCATGAGGTCGGTGAACTGGAGCGCCCGCGTTTCCCCAGTGGCGATGATGCCGTCGCCGTTGACGTCGAAGGCGATCTGCCAGGCGGAGACGGGGGTGTCCGTAATATCGATCTTGCCGTCGGCGTTGGTGTCGAGCGGGGCGATGGCGGAGAAGCCGTCTTTGGCCAGTAGCCCACTCGGCAACAGGGTATCGACGCCGAAGAGTTCGGCGCCCGTATCAATTACGCCATCAGCGTTGCGGTCGGCAACGAGGAACGCCTCGCCCGCCCGGATCCAGCCGGTGCCGGTACGGATGCCGTCGCCGTCGTAGTCGAAGACGATGGAGGAATCAGTACTTCCCGAGGTGGATATGCCGCCGCCGTCGAGGTCCAGGGTGAAGGGGTCGCGGATGTACTGCCAGGTAATGGCTAAATTGTAGTTACGAGCAATCGCCGGACTGGGCGACGGTGGATCAAAACGATAGGCATCAAAATAATAGTCCCAGTAAGATTTTTCAGGGTCTGCGGATGAGGCATAGCCTCCTATCATGACGCCGATATGTTCCCGTGCCACGTCGTCCTGCGAATACCCGTTCTCGATATCCGCTGAGGTACGAAAATCAAATCCGGCTGCAGCCTGTTTTGCCGCCTCGAACTGTTCTGAAGTACCAATAAAGTCTATTTTTTTCTCCGTACTCTTGAATATTTCATCAAAGATACGGAAGTTATTGATCGCACCGATACCCTCTGAAGCGATACTCGTCATTACACGAGCACCGATATAGCTCGGGTTGCATCCCCATTCGTCTGCCCTATCGAGATTCACGTCGTCAATGTAGTGACCCAACTCATGAGCGAGCGTCCCGGCAAGTTCTTCCGGTCGTGATATCCCTATGCCAATTTCGATTTGATTACGCGTGTTGTTGTATTGAGCTCCGTTTCCGGGCAATGTCCCTATTGGTCTTACGTCGCCATTGGGCCCAATCCGGCTATTCATCTCCCGTATCTGCTCTCTTGCAGTAGGCGAATTATTCAACAGGTCGATTGTTCGCTGCAGAAGATCAGGATTAGATTTGAGATCTCCCCATACATTCATGGTGCGATCGAGTGCCGGGGCAGGTGTAGGCATGGTCACTTACCTCTCGAAATCTCATCGATACTGATCGATTGAACACAACGCTTCCATTCAAAGGCGAGGACGAGTCGGGCGACTCTGCCTTCACGAGGGAAGTCGTAAATAAATCCGTAATAGTTTGCCTCACGCTTGGTTCCCGGTATTCCTGACGGAGCCGACAACGGGGGGGGGTGCCACTTGCCTAGACCTAAGACCTTCTCAACAACATCTCTAGTTAAGCACATCACATCTGAGTTGATTCTGAACTTTATTCCAGTCCACGGATCCGGCTCGTGAGTTCGCTTAACTATTTGGTATTGAAAAGAGCGGGGGTAGGGATCGAAAAGCGGAGGAAAGGATTCGGGCGAGAGAAACGTTAGTGAACCGCCAGGGGATACTTGTTTAGGCTCTTGGATAAAACTAAGGCCCAGTATATTTCCAACCCAATTGATGTCAGCCATACTGCTTGACACAGCAATTGCGGCGACTCGGCGAACGAAATCCTCTGGCGAAGAAAACGAGGTT
>CAZXNF010000463.1:0-3303 GCA_964641785.1 uncultured Streptomycetaceae bacterium
CCGCGTCAACACTGGCTTTGCGGCCGGCGGACATCGAATAAACCGGACACTACTGGATTGGAATGTACTCTGATCGAATGCGTAACAACGATCCTCGCCTGCGCCGCCGTGACCCCGGCATGACAACCCGCCACGCCATCGGACACTCGCTCCGCACCTACTACGCCCCGGGCCGCGCGGAGGCTCTCGATGCCTTCCTTACACGCTTCCTCGGCCCCGGTGAACTCGGCTTCGACATCGGCGCACATGTGGGCGACCGCACGGCGAGCTTCCGGCGGCTGGGCGCCCGTGCCGTGGCGGTGGAGCCGCAGCCGCGCCTCGCCCGCCTGCTGCGGTTGCTGTTCGGCCGCGATCCGGGCGTGGTCCGGGTCGCCGCGCTCGCCGGCGCGCAACCGGGGGCGGCGGTGCTGCGGCTGAACACCGCCAACCCGACGGTCGCCACCGCGTCCGCCGCTTTCATCGCGGCGGCGGCCGGCGCGGCGGGCTGGGAAGGACAGGTCTGGGATGGCGCGCTGCGCCTGCCGGTCACCACGCTCGACGCGCTGGCGGACGCGCATGGCTTCCCCGACTTCGTGAAGATCGATGTCGAGGGCTTTGAAGCCGCGGCGCTCGCCGGTCTGACGCGCGCGCCGCGCAGCCTGTCCTTCGAGTTCACCACCATCCAGCGCGAGGTCGCGCAGGCTTGCCTCACCCGGCTTGAGGCGCTCGGCTACCGCGCCTTCAACGCCTGCCTCGGCGAATCGATGCGGTTCGCGCACACCGCCCCGATCGGCGCCGCGGCGATGGCAGACTGGATCACGGCGTTGCCGAACACCGCCAATTCGGGCGACGTCTATGCCAGCCTGGAACCGGCGCGGCTGCGGGCTTGAGCGGACGATCCAGCCGCGCGCGGTATAGTTCAGCCCGCGTTCGCGCCGCGCGTCGCAGCGCCGGCCAACCTTTCATCACGCTCGGGGAAGCAGATGCCCAAACAGGACTGGATCGATGTCGGCGCCGCCGATGAATTGGCCCGGCGCGAATTGCAGCCGGTCACCGCGAAACGCACCCGCCTCGCGCTCACCTGCCACGACGGTACGTTCAGCGCGATCTCCGGCGTCTGCAACCATGTCGGCGGCCCGCTCGGCGAGGGCTGGCTAGCCGGTGAGTACGTCACCTGCCCGTGGCATTTCTGGAAGTTCCACTGCCGCACCGGCAAGGGCGAGCCCGGTTACGAGGAAGACGCCGTCCCCAGCTACCCGGTCAAGGTTGCGAACGGGCGCGTGCTCGTCGACATCGGCGCGGCCACGCCGCGCACGCGCAAGCCACATCCGCCGCATCCGCTCGCACGACCGATCGAACGCGCACCCGGACCGATCCGCGTCGTCGGCATCTCGACCACGGTGATGCATCCCGAGCACGCCCGCTACAGCACGTCGGACGCGCTGCTCGAAACCGCCATCACGCATGCGAAGACGCGCGGCTGCGACGCGGAAATCATTTATCTGCGCAAGCTCAATTTCCGCCACTGCGAGGGCTATTACTCGAAAAGCGCGCGCGCCTGCACCTGGCCGTGCTCGATCACGCAGATGGATCCGACCGACCAGCTTGACCAGGTGTACGAGGCCATCGTGCACTGGGCGGACGTGATCCTGGTGACGACCCCCATCCGCTGGGGCGTGGCGAGCAGCCTTTATTTCAAGATGGTCGAGCGCATGAACTGCATCCAGAACCAGGAGACCATCGCCGACCGCCAGCTGCTGAAGAACAAGGCGGCCGCCTTCATCATCACCGGCGGCCAGGACAACGTGCAGGCGGTCGCCGGCAACATGCTCGGTTTCTTTGCCGAAGTCGGCTGCCAGTTTCCGCAGTTTCCCTACATCGCGCACTCCCGCGGCTGGAGCGCCGAGGACATGGAGAACAACACGGGCTACGTCCAGCGGAGCGAGACCCTGCATGAGGGCGCGCGCGGGCTCGCCGACCGCGCGATCGAGATGGCCAAACTGCTGGTCGCCGGGGCGATCGCGGAAACGAAACTGGTCGGCGGCGGGCGCAAAGGCCGCCAGCTCGACGTCAAGGCGCAGACCTGACGCCGTAAGAGGTGCCCGGTGTCAGCGCCGCGCCTTTTTACCAAACGAGGGCAGCATCCGGTAGAGGAAGCCGTCGCGGTCGAACAGGTGGCGCTTGAGTCCCAGGCCCACATGCCAGGCGATGATGATCAGCACGGTGTACGCAGTCACGATGTGCACGACGCGCGCGAGGCCGGCGAGCCATTCCCGCTTGTCCATCGGATTGAACAGGTCGTGCCAGCCGAACAGCTTGATCCCGTATCCCCCCGCCATCACGAAGAGGTAGCCGCTGACCGGCAGCAGGAACATGCAGACGTACAGCAGGGTCTCGTTGCGATGCGAGATCGCGCGTTCGACCGGGGTCAGCGTCGGCGCCCAGTCGGGCAGCGGCGTCAGCTTGCGCCAGGCGTAGCGCGCGATGGCCAGCGCGAGCAGTACGAGCCCGGCGGACTTGTGCCAGTGGTAATAGTCATCCTGCGTCAACCAGAACACGGTGCTGCCCGGCGCGATCCGGGTCATGATGTTGGCGCCGAGGAACTGGTACACGAACAGCAGGAAGACCGCCCAGTGCAGAAAGCGGGTGACTGCGCCGTAGTGGGTGGTGGAGTTGAGGAGCGGCATGCTGGAGGTCTCCGGGTTGCGGGTCTGGCGCCACGAATGCGTCGCCCGCGCTTGCTGCGTCAGTCATCATTGAACCGGGGGCAAGGCACGCACCGTCCCTTGTTCGCCGTCGCAAACTTTATCGACGTCGCGACGGACGGTCAAACAACTACAACCGGGGACCCGGGCACGAATGGCACTTACTTAAGCAATTTTTCGCAGATCCCCTCCCTTGCGCGCAGCGCGGGGGAGGGTTAGGGAGGGGGCAAAATCGCTCGCCCCCATCCTGGCCTTCCCCCGCAAGCGAGGGAAGGAACCTTAAGTAAGTGCCATTCGACCCGGGCACCAAAACCGCAAATGCGTTGAGGGGTGAATCCCGGCATCTTTGCGGGCACTTGCACTCTGCACTTTGTGGATAACTCCCACTTGAATAATTACCCGCAACAGGCGATGCATGCTTTCATGACAAGCCACACGCCAGACCACCACACCAACACCGGTGCCAAGGGCCGGGTGCCGCTCGGCGGGCGCTTCGCGAACCGCGCCGTCATCGTCGAACACCGGAGCGAGGACGAGGTCGTGGTCAGGCTCGCGCGCGTGATTCCGGAGCGCGAGGCATGGCTCTACGAGAACCCGCAAGCGTTGGCATCGGTGCGGC
>CAZXNF010000464.1:0-3284 GCA_964641785.1 uncultured Streptomycetaceae bacterium
CTGATCTCGTTCGATATGATTTCGGGGGGGCTGCTTACCCCTCAGCAACCGTTTGCGTCGAGCCGCGAAATCTCCGGGATTCAGCGTTCGATTTCTACCCTTACGTAAAGGGGTAGCGTCTGGCTGCTGGCAGCAGTCGACACCCTGGAGGAACCCCGCGCGTCCCGCAGTACCGTAGCGGACCCGTCCAAGGGCAACCATTCCCCAACCAGTCCGTTCGCCATTACCGGTGCCGTTGTTCGCGGTTGCGGTACATAACCT
The DNA here is from genome assembly GCA_964641785.1 of uncultured Streptomycetaceae bacterium. GTDB lineage: Bacteria > Pseudomonadota > Gammaproteobacteria > Burkholderiales > SG8-41 > CAZXNF01. The sequence goes on from CAZXNF010000464.1 coordinate 262, forward strand.
GCGGTTTGAGGTGTCGCATGCATACCCGCCACCTCCAGCATCATTTCGACCGTAACTCTGTCGCCCTGCACGCGGGGACGCAAGCGCAGGTTGGCGCCGGCTTCTATGTACTGCACCGTATTGACGTTCTGCTCCACCCATTGCGGACCGACTTGGCGATAGATCGTCGTCGGTACCGTCAGAGCCACCTGCTGATCGAGAGGAATAGCGACAGAGTCGCCTTCGCGCAGGACGTAGCTGCGGACAGCGCCACCCGTTTGGAGCGTAGTGCTCCCTGGCGCCACTGGCTGAACGAAGGCGAGGCTGCGCGTAACCGACAATCGCAACATTTGCGCCGTTGGCGTTTGCGCGGTGCCGCAACTCATACCAACGATTGACAACCAGAACGCAACTCCCGCGCGGCAGAAAAATGGCCCCATACCGTCAACAACGGCACCTGCGGGCCAAACCTGAGTCCAGCATCAGTATGGATTTCCGGGCAACACAAAATACAGACGGCACCAACCAAGCCGACCGCCCCTACTCTCCCTCCATGCCGCCGTGGAAAAACAACCGCACAGTTGCAAAACTGCTGCCAAGCAGGCAGCCAACGTTACCGCCCTTGCCCTCGGGGACAACCTGACCGACGAAAAGGCTACTTCCCCGTTGCCTAGCAACAGCCGAGATTGCACCTTCTTGCATGGATCTATACGCGTGCCGCGTGTCTGCCGCTGACAGCGATCTGCTGGAACACGTCCTCGGCGATGCCGCCGAGCGGCACCACCGCGACTGCGGCGCCCAAGGCAATCGCCTCTCGCGGCATGCCGAAAACCACGCAACTCGCCTCATCCTGCGCTACGCCATAGGCATCGGCTTCACGCATGGCTAACAGCGCCGCGCTGTCTCGCGTACTCTAATGGCCGCGCCGCCCTCTCGCCGGAAATGGCGCTGCGCTTGAAGGGCATCAACCAGTAAGGCGCTCAGACCAACAATTTCACCTTCAGGCCGCCCACCCGCTTGAATTCGGCGTCGCCGGTCAGAAATAGATGATTGGCGCCCAGTTGCAAACAACTGGCTGCCTGCAAGGCATCCGGTGTTCGCAGTCCATGCCTGACCCGGATCGCCGCCGCGAGTTCCACGACGTCCTTGGTCATTTCCACCCACACCAGGTCGGGGCGGGCGAAGAATGCATCGAAGGCCGCAAGCGCCGCATTGTCATTGGCCTTCATCGGCCCGACGCGGCACTCCAGCCAGCAAAGGCGGCTGACGACCGAGCCGAGATCAGGATGCTTGCTTGCTGCTTTTGCCAACGCATCGCGTACCTTGTTGCCGAATGGCGCTCTGCACTCGATCAGGTAGATCAGAGCGCTGGCGTCCAAGAACGCCATCACCAGGCACGCTCGGCCTTGAGGTCGGCATCGATCTTCGCCTTGCTGCGCCTGCCGGAAGCTGGTCGGGCCAGCAGCCACTGCACCGCGGTCATCCCTCCCCGGCTTGCCACCTTGTTGTGGGCAAGGCGCTGATACTCGTCCTCGGAGAGCACCACGGCCGCAGGCTTGTTGCGCTTGACGATGTGCACGGGGCCGCGCCGCAAGGCCTCTTCAATGGCGGCCATGCCGCGGCGTTTGATTTCGGCAATGGTAAGAGTGTTGTTCATGTGGATACAGTCATAGTACTGATAATCGGCAAATAGTACCTAAATCAGTACTGTTTATCAACACGCTTTTCCGCCTCGCCGCTGGAATGCATGCCGCGCCTTGGCCGCGCTGGTGCCGCGGCCGCGCCTGCATCTGATCGCGCGCGGTATCCGCCGCATTAAGATTCCGCTGCAGCTGCCGATATTGGGTGGAAGGAGCGGTCAGCCCGTAAAAACGCAAATGCATGCACCCGCGAAACCGACGGACGAGGAAAGCAGGATCGGCGCGTTGCGTGCTCTGAACATACTCGAGACGTTGCCCGAGGAACGCTTTGACCGTCTGACCCGGCTGTCCAAGCGCCTCTTCGGCGTGCCCATTGCCCTGGTCAGCCGGACCGTCAATGGTTCAAGTCCGCGGTCGGGCTGGACGCCTCCGAGACGCCACGCGACATTTCCTTCTGTGGTCATGCGATTCTCGGCGACGGCCCCTTCGTGGTGCCCGATGCCTCATCCGACGAGCGCTTTCACGACAACCCCCTGGTCACCGCGGCGCCTAACATCAGATTCCACGCAGGCTGTCCGCTCACGGTTGGCAATGGCGGCAAGGTGGGCACGTTGTGCGTTATCGACCGAGAACCACGAGAGTTCGGCCCGGAGGACATGGGTCTGCTGCGCGACTTGGCCCGAATGGTCGAGCAGGAACTGGAGGCCGTGCAGATGGCTACCATGGACGGGTTGACCCAGTTGTCGAACCGGCGCGGCTTCGAGGCCATGGCCCGGCATGCGCTTGACTTGTTCAAGCAGATCAATGACCGGTTCGGCCATGCCGAGGGCGACCGCGCGCTCGCGAGCTTTGCCCGGATGCTCAGTCAAACGTTTCGCGAAAGCGACGCAGTCGGCCGGCTGCAATTCAACGTAGAGCGGCACAACCGGGAGACTGGGCTCAAATACGAGCTTCAGTACAGCGTTGGTGCCCTGTCGTTCGACCCTGAGCGCCACGCGGACATTGCGCAATTCATGGCAGAAACCAACAAGCTCATGTACAAGCAAAAGCGCGGGCGTCAACAGGCGCGTGGAAGTATCGCCGCCCTGACTCCACCGGCATTCGCGACCGCATAGCAATATCGCCGCTCACTTCGGAGCGAAGCAGCGTCGTTCGCGTCGTTCGCTCAGCAAACACCGGCCAAGGTCTGGCGCATGTCGCGCCTAGAGGTGGCAACCGAGGTACGCAGGCTGCCCGGACTTAGGCTCAGCGTCCGCTATCGGGGCATCTGACTGAGGCATGGCAAGGTAATGGCGGGCCTTTGCCAGCGGTGGTCGTGCTGGTAATTGCGCTGACGGGAGCAGTAAAGCGGCGGCTAAGCATTTGCCTACCGAAACGCTACGCTATACACTTGAAATGTGATTA
>CAZXNF010000465.1:0-3276 GCA_964641785.1 uncultured Streptomycetaceae bacterium
ACCTTCGTGTCCGTCATGCAGCGCCTGGCGACCATCGACGAAGCGAAGAAAAAGATCGACACCCTGCCCGCCAACGTCGTCAGCCTGCAGGAACTGCTGGGCGACAAGCGTGCGCGCGGCGCGTTCGGCGAGGTGCAACTCGAGATGCTGGTGCGCAACGTGCTGCCGGCCGCGACCTATGCGCTGCAGCACACGCTGTCGAACGGCACGCGCGTGGACTGCGCGCTGCACCTGCCAGAACCGACCGGCACCATCGGGGTGGATTCCAAATTTCCGCTGGAAAACTATCACCGTATGTTCGCCGACGGCGCGAGCGAGGTCGAGCGGGCGGCCGCGCAGCGCCAGTTCCGGCTGGACGTGCGCAAACACGTTGACGACATCGCGAAGAAGTACATCATTCCCGGCGAAACTGCCGACGGCGCGGTGATGTTCGTGCCGGCCGAAGCGGTGTTCGCGGAGATTCATGCCTATCACGCGGAAGTGGTGGACTATGCGATGGCCAAGCGCGTGTGGATCGTGTCGCCAACCACCCTGATGGCCGTGCTCAACACCGCGCGCGCGGTGCTAAAGGATGTCGAAACGCGCAAGCAGATCCACATCATCCAGGACGAGATCGGCAAGCTGGGCCGCGATTTCGGCCGCTTCGACGAGCGGTTGAAGAAGCTGGCCGACCACATCCGCCAGGCGCATGAAGACGCCCAGCAGGTGCAGATCTCCGGCCACAAGCTGACGCAGCGCTTCCAGTCGATCGAGCGGGTCGAGCTGGACGCGCCGGCCGCGGGCCAGCCGGCCCTGCGAGTGGTGGAAGGCGGAGAGGAGCGGTCATGAAACGGCGCATTTTCCTCGCGATGGCGATGGCCGCGCTGCTGGGCGCGGGCTGCGCGACCGACAGTGCCGTGCGCAACGCGCGGGGCACCGGCTTGAAGCGCACGTACCGGCAGCCCATCGACCGCGTCCACGCCGCACTGGTGGTCGTGGCGGCCCGCCGCAAGCTGGAAGTGATCGAAGAGGACCGCGCCCAGGGCGTGATGATTCTGCGCGAGGACGGCAGCCTGTCCGGCGACCGCATCGGCGTGTTCCTCACCGCCAACAACGAGCGTTCGACCACCGTTGAGGTGGTAACACGGGCCGGCTTCTCGGGGATCCCGGTAGCGGACTGGGCCGGGCGCCTGCAGGGCGATCTCGAGCAGGAACTGACCCCGCGCCGGCCGGTGCAGTAGGCCGGTGTTCCGCTGGCTGCGCGACCGGCGGCGCAAACGCGCATTGGCGCGCGATCCGGATGCGGCGGCGCGGCTCGCGCCCGTCATCGACCGTTACGCCTTCCTGCGGCCGCTGGACCCCGCCGAACGTGCGCAGCTGGCGGCTTGCGTGACGCTCTTCCTCGACGAGAAATCGTTGCACGGCGCGGGCGGCCTCGCGCTGACGGAGGCGATGCGGCTCGCGGTCGCCGGACAGGCTTGCCTGCCGATCCTGAACCTCGGCATCGATTACTACCGCGGCTGGGTCGAGGTGATCGTGTATCCGGACGAGTTCGTGCAGTCCGTGCGCGAAACGGACGAAGCTGGGGTCGTCCATGAATGGGAGGAGGCCCGTGCCGGCGAAGCCTGGCTCGGCGGGCCGGTGATTCTGTCGTGGGCGGACGTGGCGCCGGAGGCGACAGGCGCGGGCGTGAACGTCGCCATCCATGAATTCGCGCACAAGATCGACATGCTGAACGGGGATGCGGACGGCTACCCGCCGCTGCACGCGGACATGCACCGGGAGACGTGGCGGGCGGCCTTCGCCGCGGCCTACGACGACTTCTGCGCACGGGTGGACCGCGACGAGGAAACAGACATCGATCCGTACGCGGCGGAAGGCCCGGGGGAGTTCTTTGCCGTATTGAGCGAAGTCTTCTTTGAAACGCCGGCGACGGTGGTCCGGGACTATCCGGCGTTGTATGCGCAGCTTGCGGCGTTTTACCGGCAGGACCCGCTCGCGCGCCTGCGGCGTAAGGCACTGCACGCGGCTGGGGGTTTGGGATAAGCTTTCGCAGTTTTACTATCCTCTCCACCTTTGTCGCCACGCACTTTTTCCCGTTCCCGCGCAGCGCTGACGCTGGGTTTCGGCGCGCTGCTCGCGCTGATGATCGCGGTGACGCTGGTTGGCCTGTTTCACCTCCATCGCGTGCACCAGCAGATGGAGGACATCGTCTACGCGCAGAACTACCGCGCGGGACTCGCCACCACCTTGCTGTCCGCCGGACGCTCCCGCGCACGCTTGCTCGGACAGCTCGCGCCCGGTGCCGTGGTGGGGCAGGCGGGGGCCAGTGCGCAGTTTCGCGCGCTGATTGGCCAGTACGCGGCGGCCGTAGACGCACTGGAGTCCACGCCCGGTACCTTGCCGCCGGAAAACGCGGCGTTGGCGACAGTCCGCACGCACTGGAGCGAGGCCGAGGGGCTGGCCGAGGCCATGCTGCTGTCCATGCTTCGCAAGGAGCCGCAGGCGCAGAGCGAGGACCTCGCGCTGCGCGCGCGCGATGCCTACGACGCCTACGAGACCTCCGTGCACGAACTCCTGGTGGCCTACCGCAGCGGCGCGCTCGCGACGATGCGCTCCGCCAGCGGGGGCATGCAGCAGGCGCTGCTGTGGGTGACGGTGATCGGCGTCGTGGTGCTGGTGGCGGGCGCGCTGGTGGCCTTCGAGGTGATCCGGCGCACCTCGCAGGTGGAGCTGGCGCTGGCGCGCGAGAAAGAACGCGCGGAAGTGACCCTGCATTCGATCGGCGACGGCGTGATCACCACGGATGCGGATGGCAACGTTGATACGCTGAATCCGGTGGCGGAACGCCATACCGGCTGGGCCCTGCAGGAAGCGCGCGGCCAGCCCCTCGCCGCGGTGTACCGCGTGATGGACGAGACCAGCGGCGAGCCCCTGCCGCTCGACCGCCCGTCCGCGGGCGACGGGGTGGTGCCCGCGGTGCGGCTGCTCGACCGTGCGGGGCAGGCGTACTCGATCCGCGAGTCGCACGCGCCCATCCTCGATGCCGACGGCAAGGTCGCGGGCCACGTCTTCATCTTCCACGACATGAGCCAGATCCAGCAGATGGCGCAGCAGCTCTCGTGGCAGGCCAGCCACGATCCGCTGACCGGTCTTGCCAACCGCCGCGAGTTCGAGCGCAAGCTCACCGACATGCTCGACACGGCGCGCACGCAAAACCGCCAGCATGCGCTGTTGTTCATGGACCTCGACCATTTCAAGGCGGTCAACGACACCGCGGGCCACCTCGCCGGCGAC
>CAZXNF010000466.1:0-3268 GCA_964641785.1 uncultured Streptomycetaceae bacterium
GCGCTCTGCGTCCAGGCCCAGCAGTTTCGCGCAGGCGGCCGCGGCGCCGAAGGGCCCGCAGATGCCGGTCAGGTGCCAGCCGTTCAGGCGGGCGGTGGAAGGGTCGAGTGCCAAGCTCGCGCGGATCATGGTTTCGTAGCCGGCGGCGATGGCGGTCTCAAGGGCCGCACCGTCGGCGTTGAGGTGCTCCGCGACGGCGAGCGCCGCCGGGATGACCGTTGCCCCCGGATGCAGCTTCGCGTTGTGATAGTCGTCCAACTCGAAGGCGTGGGCGGCGATGCCGTTGACGAACGCCGCGGCGGTCGTGCGCAGCGACGGCGCGGCTTCGCCCCATACGCTCGCCTGACCTTGCCCGGCGGCAAAGCCGCTGCCCGACTGCGCCCACTCGCGGGCGTGCCGCGTCCACGGTTGGGCCGCGCCGTGGAGGGCGCAGCCCAGGGTGTCGAAGACGGCCTTGCGGATGACGGTGCGGGTCGCGGCGGGGACGTCGGCGTGCCGTAGGGCAGTCACCCAGCCGGCGAGTTCAAGCGTGGGGGCGCGGATGGTGCGCGGATCGAAGTTCATGCAGCTCCTCCAGACAGGTGCGCCAGCGCTGTGGGCGGCGCATGGTAATTGCCGTCCATTCTAACGGGCAGAGCGTTTCCCGGCCTAGAGGCTCTAGAGCGGCGGCAGGGGAGGGATTAAGATACCGGTCCAACAATAATGCGCAACAGTGCGGAACCAGAGGAGGCAGGACAGAATGGCCAGTTACGATGTCATCGTGGTGGGCGGCGGCAACGCGGCGTTCGCGGCAGCAGTCTCGGCCAGGGAGAACGGCGCGAAGAAGGTGCTGGTGCTGGAAAAGGCGCCGCAGGAAAAGCGCGGCGGTAACACGCACTTCAGCGGCGCCATCTTCCGTTTTTACTTCGACAAAGTGTCCGATCTTGACCGCTTTGTCCCGGACGCTGAGGCGGAGTACCCGGGCTTCCGGCAGGACTTGCCGCTGTATCCCAAGGAAGCCTTCCGCGAAGACCTCATGCGCGTCACGCAGGGGCGCTCCGATCCCGAATTGTCAAAGATCCTGATCGATAACTCCTACGACACCACCTGCTGGCTGCAGGACGTAGGCAAGCATCACTTCGAGCTGGCACTGTCGGTGATGGGCATCCGCGTCGGCGACAAGATCAAGTGGCCCAAGGGCGCGATCGTGCGCACCGTGCATGAAGGTGTGGGGCTGTCCAAGACCTGGTTCAAGACGGCGGAGAAGATGGGCATCGAGGTTCGCTACGAGACCGGCGCCGAAGACCTGATCCGCAACAGCGCCGGGCGCGTGACCGGTGTCGTTGCGTCTGGCGTAAAGGGCATCCAGAAGCTGTCCGCGAAGGCAGTGGTGCTGGCCTGCGGCGGCTTCGAGACCAACCCGGCGTGGCGCCGGCATTACCTGGGTGACCCCTGGGACCACGCCAAGGTGCGCGGCTCCAACTTCAACTACGGCGACGGCTTGCGCATGGCGCTCGACATCGGCGCGATGCCGTTCGGGCACTGGGGCGGCTGCCATGCCACGCCCATCGTGGCCACCGCCCCGGACTACGGCGTGCAGAACCTGACGGACAAGACCAACCGGCTGTCCTATCCGTACGGCGTGATGATCAACGTCGAAGGCAAACGCTGGATCGACGAGGCGGCGGATTTCCAGTCCTTCACCTACGCGAAGTACGGCGGCCTGATCCTCAAGCAGACGCGCAGCCTGATCTACCAACTCTTCGATGCCAAGGTTATGCACCTGCTGGAGCCGCGCTACTCGACGAGCGAGCCCTTCCGGTCGAACACGCTGGAAGGCCTCGTGAAACAGCTCGACACGGATCACGCGCAGGCGATGCAGACGCTGAGCGAATACAACGCCGCCTGCGAGCACGGCGGGCCCTTCGATCCGACGGTGCTCGACCAACTGCACACCGAAGGCATCAGCCCGCAGAAAACGAACTGGGCGCAGAAGCTCGACAAACCGTCCTACGTCGCCTGGCCCGTCACCAGTGGCATCACCTTCACCTTCGGCGGTCTCAAGATCAACGACAAGGCGCAGGTCATCGCCACCAACTGGAAGCCGATCGCCGGGCTCTATACCTGCGGCGAGATGGTGGGCGGGTTGTTCCACTACAACTATCCGCTCGGCACCGGACTGATGTCGGGCGCCGTGTTCGGCAGGATTGCGGGGAAGAGTGCGGCGGCGGCGGCGGGTGGCGGTCGGAAACCGGCGGCAAAAAAGAAGGCTGCCCAGAAGTCCCCGACACGCAAGGCCGCGCAGAGGCGCTGAGCCTCGCCAACATGGTCGGGCAGACCCGCAGCGGGCAATATCACGCCCGCCAACGCGGGACTGCACAGTCCGAAGGAAAAGTAGCGCGGGCAATGGCATGAGCAACGAAGAGGTGCGGATGTGGTCATGAACAAGCGGGAAGCGGAGAAGATCATGGGGATCGCCGGCGCGAGCTGCATCGCCGCCGCCGTATGTATTGCATGCGCGGGCGCGGCGCAGGCCCAGGCCTACCCCAGCAAGCCGGTCCGGCTTGTTGTGCCGCTCGCACCCGGCGGCACGACCGACATCCTGGCGCGGCTGATGGCGCAGCGCCTCGCGGAGTCGCTGGGGCAGCCGGTGGTCGTCGACAACCGGCCAGGCGCCGGCGGCAACATCGGCAACGAGGTCGTCGCGCGGTCCCTGCCGGACGGGTATACGCTGCTCATGACGGCGCCGCCGCTCGTCATCAACCCGGGGCTGTACAAGAAAATTGGTTTTCACCCCCTGAACGACTACACCCCCATCATGATGGTCGCCTCCGTGCCGGTCGTGCTTGCAGTCAATCCTGCTGTGCCGGCGAAGAACGTGAAGGAACTGATCGCGCTGGCGAAGGCCAATCCCGGACGCCTCAACTACGCCTCCTCGGGCATCGGCGGGACCAATCACCTGGGCGGCGCAATGTTCGCCACCATGGCGGGCGTGGACATCGTGCACATCGCATACAAGGGTTCCGGACCGGCTTTGACCGACCTGCTTGCCGGACAGGTGCAGATGCAATTGTCCGGACTGCCTCCGCTGCTGCCGTTCATCAAGTCCGGCAAGCTGCGCGCGCTGGGCATCGCGGGGGCCAAACGTACCGCCTCCCTGCCGGAGGTACCGACCATCGCCGAGGCGGGCGTGCCGGGCTACGAGGCCACATCATGGCAGGGGCTGTCCGCGCCGGCCAAGCTGTCGGCCCCAATCCTGTCGCTGCTGCACGGGCGGCTTGTGAAAATC
>CAZXNF010000467.1:0-3251 GCA_964641785.1 uncultured Streptomycetaceae bacterium
CCGCAGTGCGATCTCGATTACGTGCCGAACACTGCGCGGCCGATGAAGATTGACGTTGTGCTGTCGAACTCCTTCGGCTTCGGCGGCACCAACGGCAGTCTGGTGTTCCGCCGGGTCTGACCCGGCGGGCGGCCCGGTGGCGGCCATGCCGTTGATCAACGGCGTCGCGTCCGGCGCACTGGACCTCCGCGACCGCGGGCTCGCTTACGGCGACGGCGTCTTCCGCACGCTGCGCCTGCACGACGGCCAGGCCCTGCTCTGGGACCGCCACTACCGCAAGCTCGCCCATGACTGCGCCGTCCTGAAACTCTCCTGCCCCGACCCGGCGCTGCTGGCGCGCGAACTGACGCAGGCCTCGGCCGGCGAACCGGCCGGCGTCGGAAAAATCACCATCACGCGTGGGCCGGGTGCGCGCGGCTATGCCTTGCCGCTGCGGCCGCAGCCCACCCGTATCGTGAGCGTCAGCCCCGCGCCCATGCGGCCCGCGGAGTGGGTCACCGACGGCGTGCGTGTGCGGTTGTGCGCAACGCGTGCCACCTTCCAGCCCGCGCTGGCCGGCATCAAGCATCTCAACCGCCTGGACAGCGTGCTGGCGCGCGCTGAATGGGACGATGCCGAGATCGCGGAGGGCCTGCTCCTCGACCATCGCGGAGATCTCGTGGGGGGCACCATGAGCAACCTCTTCCTTGCGGAGCGCGGGGCGCTCGTCACGCCGGATCTGGCGGGCGGTGGGATCGCCGGTGTGCAGCGCGAGCGCCTTCTCGAACACGCGGTCTCGCACGGCGTCGCCACCCGTGTCGAGCCGGTGTCGGTCGCGCGACTCGCTGCCGCGGATGAAGTCTTTCTCGTCAACAGCGTGATCGACCTGTGGCCGGTGCGCGCGATCGACGGCGTGGGAATCTGGGCGCCCGGTCCGCTGACCACCGCCGCCGCCCGCTGGCTGCGGGACGGGGACTGACCGCATGCGCCGCTGGCTGTTCCGCCTGATGATGTTCGCCTGCGCTGCAGTACTGGCGATGGTGGCGTACGCGTTTTCGCCGCTGCCGCTGGGCGGGGAAGGCGCCACGTTCACCATCAAGCAGGGCAGCAGCCTGCGCACCGTGGCCAAGCAGTTGTCCGCTGCCGGCGTGCTGCGCTTGCCACTGGCGTTCGAGACGCTGGGCCGCGTGATGGGCAAGGACACCGCACTGCAGGCCGGCAACTACCAAGTGCCCGCGGGCATGCTGGTCTCGACGCTCCTCGAACGCATCACCTCCGGCGAGCGCACGCTGGACCGCATCACGCTGCTCGAGGGCTGGACCTTGGCGCAGTTGCGCGCGGCCCTCGACCGCCATCCCGCGCTGGCGCACGACAGCCAGGGCCTCTCCGAAGCAGATCTGATCGCGAAGCTGGGACTGAGCGCACCGTCGCTGGAAGGCGCCTTTCTGCCCGACACGTATTTTTTCGCCGGTGGCGCGAGTGATTTCGAGGTGCTGAGGCGCGCCCAGCGCGCGCTCGACGCGCAACTCGCGGCGCTATGGGCAGGACGTGCGGCCAAACTGCCGTTCGCCAGCGCCTTCGAAGGTCTGATCCTCGCCTCCATCGTGGAAAAGGAGACCGGCGTGGACGCCGATCGCCCCCTGATCGCCGGGGTGTTCGTGAACCGTCTCCGCACGGGCATGCGCCTGCAATCCGACCCGACCGTGATTTACGGATTGGGGGCACGCTTCGACGGCAATCTGCGCAAGCCGGACCTGCTCGCGGACACTGCCCACAACTCCTACACCCGCGACGGCCTGCCGCCGACGCCGATCGGACTGGCGGGCTTGGCCTCGCTCAGTGCAGCGTTTCGTCCCGCAGCGACCGATGCGTTGTACTTCGTCGCGCGCGGCGACGGCACATCGCAGTTTTCGAATACGCTCGCCGATCACAACCGCGCAGTGACAAAATACCAAAAACGCCCAGGCCGACCTTGAAACCGAAACCTCAGCCATCGCGCGGCATTTTCGTCACCTTCGAGGGCATCGACGGCGCCGGCAAAAGCACGCAGATCGAGTGGGCCGCGACGTGGCTGCGCGAGCGCGTCGCCGAGCTGGTCGTCACCCGCGAGCCCGGCGGCACGCCCCTCGGTGAATCGCTCCGACAACTGCTCCTGAGCCCGGGGCGCAGGATGCATCCGGAATCCGAAACGTTGCTGATGTTCGCTGCTCGGCAGGAGCATCTGAGCGATGTCATCACGCCCGCGCTGGCGCGTTGCGCACTGGTGCTGTGCGACCGTTTCACGGATGCCAGCTTTGCGTATCAGGGCGGCGGACGACGCGTGCCCTGGGAGCGCCTGCAGGCCCTCGAACACTGGGTGCAGGGCGACCTGCAACCGGACCTCACGGTGTTCTTCGATGTCCCGGTAGCTGTCGCGCAGACCCGGCTCGCGGCGATCAAGGTCGCGGACCGCTTCGAACAGGAAAAGGCTGCCTTCTTCGAGCGTGTGCGCGCAGGCTATTTGCGGCGCGCAGCGGAAGCGCCGGCGCGCTTCGTCACCATCGATGCCACCCGGCGGCCCGCCACCGTCCGCAAGTTACTCGAACAACTGTTGCAAGAACGATGTCTGACTTCGAGCTGAACTGGCTGGCGCCGCAGTGGCGCAGCCTCGCCGCGCGCCTGGGCACGCTACCGCACGCGCTCATGCTGCGCGGGCCGCGTGGCATCGGCAAACTCCTGCTCGCGCGGCAACTGGCCCAGGCGCTGCTGTGCGAAGCCCCCGCGGCGAAACGGCCCTGCGGCGCGTGCGAAGGCTGCCGCTGGCTGGCCTCGGGCAACCATCCCGATTTCCGGGAAGTGGCGCTGGAAGGCGACGATGGCGAAAGCGGCGAAGACGGGGACACGAAAACCAAACGCGCGCCGACGCAGATCCGCATCGGCCAGATCCGGGCGCTGGACGAGTTTGTCGGGGTATCGGCGCATCGCACGGGCGGCAAGGTGATCCTGCTGCATCCCGCCGAGGCGCTGAATACCGCAGCCGCGAGCGCGCTGCTCAAGATGCTGGAAGAACCGCCGTCAGACACGCGCTTCATCCTCATCAGCCACCGCAGCGGTGGCGTGCTGCCGACCATCCTCAGCCGCTGTGAAAAGGTCGACCTCGGTTTGCCGAAACCTGCGGAGGCCGAGAAATGGCTGAAGGGCAGGGTGGCGCAACCGGCGCTCGCGCTGGCGCAGGCCGGCGGCGCGCCCCTGCTGGCCGCCGAATACGACGACGCCGAGTGGTGGAAACAGCG
>CAZXNF010000468.1:0-2304 GCA_964641785.1 uncultured Streptomycetaceae bacterium
CGCCGAGGGCGTCCGGTGGGAGTCCGAAGGGGCGGGCGACTACACCATCGAACCCCTGGAACGCGCCGCGCGCGGCACCGAAATCGTGCTGCACCTGCGCGAAGGCGAGGACGATTTGCTGAACGGGCACCGCCTGCGCACCATCGTCCGCAAATACTCCGACCACATCCAGTTGCCCATCGAGATGCGCAAGGAGTCCTGGGACGAGGCGAAGCAGGCCGAGGTCGTCACCGAGGAATGGGAAACGGTCAACCAGGCCAACGCGCTGTGGGCGCGGCCCAAGGCGGAAATCACCGACGAGCAATACGACGAGTTCTACAAGCACGTTGGCCACGATTACGAAAAGCCGCTCGCCCACGTGCACGCGCGCGTCGAAGGTACCAAGGAGTACACCGTCCTGCTCTACGTGCCCTCGCACGCGCCCTTCGACCTGTGGGACGCCAACGGACGGCGCGGGGTCAAGCTGTACGTCCGCCGGGTGTTCATCATGGACGACGCCGAGAACCTGATGCCGCAGTACCTGCGCTTCGTGCGCGGGGTCATCGATTCCAGCGATCTGCCGCTCAACGTTTCGCGCGAGATCCTGCAGGAGTCGCGCGACGTGCAGGCGATCCGTTCGGGCGCGACCAAGCGCGTGCTGGGCCTGCTCGAAGAGCTGGCCGGCGAACAGGTGGAGAAATACGCGGTGTTCTGGAAGGAATTCGGCCGCGTGCTGAAGGAAGGTATTGGTGAAGACCACGCGAACCGCGAGCGCCTCGCCAAGCTGTTGCGCTTCGCCTCCACCCATGCCGATACCGACGCGCAGACCGTGTCCTTCGCGGACTACGTGTCGCGCATGAAGGGCGGGCAGGACAAGATCTACATCGTCACCGCCGACAGCTTCGGCGCGGCCAAGGCGAGCCCGCACCTCGAAATCTTCCGCAAGAAGGGCATCGAAGTGCTGCTGCTGTCCGATCGCGTGGACGAATGGCTGCTCGCGCACCTGCCCGAGTTCGACGGCAAGGCGCTGCAGTCGGTCGCCAAGGGCGCATTGGAGCTCGACAAGCTCGCCGACGCCGAGGAGAAGAAGGCGATCGAACGCGACGAAGGCGAGTTCAAGGACGTGCTGGGCAAGGTCAAAACAGTGCTCGGCGAGAAGGTGAAGGACGTCCGCGTCACGCACCGTCTCACCGAATCGGCCTCCTGCCTGGTGTTCGACCAGCAAGATCCGGGCGGCAATCTGCAGCGCCTGCTCAAGGCCGCGGGCCAGCCGGTGACCGAAGCGGCACCCATCCTCGAACTGAACCCCGGTCACCCGCTGGTCGTGCGCCTCAAGGCCGAGGCGGAAGACGTGCGCTTCGGCGATCTCGCCGCCGTGCTGTTCGACGAAGCGGTGCTGGCCGAAGGCGGGCAGCTCGACGATCCGGCCGGTTTCGTGCGCCGCCTGAACAAGCTGCTTTAGGCTGCCATGCAGAGCCTCATCATGATGGGGCCCTTCGTGCTGGTGGTCGGGCTGGTCGGCACGGTCATGGGCTACGTTGCCTGGAAACGTGCCCCGGAGCCAAAGCCTCACGCCTCCATCGGCCGCTACTGGCTGGGCGTGGTGCTGATCGGCGGACTGCTCTTCCTCGGCGGGGCGGCAGCCGGCATCTGGGTGGCCTGTTCCCCCGCCAACGCCGACAATCTGTGCGGCCTGGTTGGCATTTTCGGCCTCGGGCCGTGGCTGGCCGGCCTGACCCTGGCGGCTTACGCCTGGTGGTGGTCGCGGATGGCCCGGCAGGCCGCCTGACCCCGCTCCCGGTAGAGTCTTTACTCCTTGATCTGAAGCACTTTTCAGCCTCGCGGCCGGGGGGTAGTATGCGCACACGCCCTGTGCTGCGTTGGTTGAACCTGCGGGGCGGGAAGACAAAAACAAGCCATGCCGTCGTGCAAAGCCCAGAGGAGTCTGTTTGAAGCCCACCGATATCGGCAACCCCGACTACTTTCACAAAGTCGTTGACTGTCAGTGGGCCTGCCCGGCCCACACCCCCGTTCCCGAATACATCCGCCTGATCGCCGCCGGCCAGTACGCCGACGCGTACATGATCAACTGGGAATCGAACGTATTCCCCGGCATCCTCGGACGCACCTGCGATCGTCCGTGTGAGCCCGCCTGCCGCCGCAGCCGCGTCGAGGACGAAGGCCCTGACGGCAAAACGAGAAAAGAACCCGTCGCCATCTGCCGCCTGAAGCGCGTCGCGGCCGACTACAAGGGCGACATCAAGGACCGCCTGCCGAGGCCCGCCGCGAAGAAAAACGGCAAGCGCATCGCCTGCATCGGCGGCG
>CAZXNF010000468.1:2314-3230 GCA_964641785.1 uncultured Streptomycetaceae bacterium
CCGCCGCCGATGCAGGCGATGCGCTTGCCGTTTTTCTTCGCGGCGGGCCGGCCTCGCTGACCGTCGCGCGCGACCTCGCGCCGCTCGGCTACGACGTCACCGTGTATGACGGCGACAGCCGTGCCGGCGGTATGATCCGCAGCCAGATCCCCAAATTCCGCCTGCCGGAAGAAGTGATCGACGAGGAAGTCGGCTACATCCTCGAGCTCGGCGTGAACTTCAAGGGCGGTGAATACGTTTCATCGCTCAAGTCCCTGTTGGCGGACGAGACCGATGGCGGTTTCGATGTCATCTTCGTTGGCACCGGCGCCCCGCGCGCGCGCGATCTCGAACTTCCCGGCCGCAAGGAAGCCGCCAAGAACATTCACCTCGGCATCGACTGGCTGTCGTCCGTATCCTTCGGCCACACCAGCAAAATCGGCAAGCGCGTGATCGTGCTGGGCGGCGGCAACACCGCGATGGACTGCTGCCGCTCGTCCAAGCGACTCGGCGGCGATGACGTGAAAGTGATCGTCCGCTCCGGCTTCGACGAAATGAAGGCGAGCCCGTGGGAGAAAGAGGATGCGGCGCACGAGGGCATTCCCATCCTCAACTTCATGGTGCCCAAGGCCTTCGAGCACAAAGACGGCAAGCTGACCGGCGTAACCTTCGAGAAGGTGAAGGCGGAGTACGATGCCAAGGGCAAGCGCAGTCTCGTGTCCACCGGCGAGCCCGACGAAACCGTGCCCTGCGACGACGTGCTGGTGGCGATCGGCCAGGACAACGCCTTCCCGTGGATCGAGCGCGACGCCGGCCTCGAGTTCGACAAGTGGAATATGCCGAAGCTGAACGAGGCGACGTTCCAGTCCACGAACCCGAAAGTGTTCTTCGGTGGCGACGCCGCCCTGGGCCCCAAGAACATCATCTGGGCGGTGGC
>CAZXNF010000469.1:0-3217 GCA_964641785.1 uncultured Streptomycetaceae bacterium
CCAGCATGTCGGTGATCTCCAGCGCCTGCTCGCCGTTGTCCGGCTGGGAGATCAGCAGGTCTTCGACGTTGACGCCCAGCTTGGCGGCGTACTGCGGGTCCAGCGCGTGCTCGGCGTCGATGAAGGCCGCGGTGCCGCCCACTTTCTGCATCTGCGCGATGAGCGACAGCGTGAGCGTGGTCTTGCCCGAGGATTCCGGCCCGTAGATTTCGATCACCCGGCCGCGCGGCAGGCCGCCGATGCCGAGCGCCAGGTCCAGTCCCAGCGAGCCGGTGGAAACGACCTCGATGTCCTTGGCGATCTCGGCCTCGCCGAGCCGCATGATCGAGCCCTTGCCGAACTGCTTTTCGATCTGGGAGAGGGCGGCGGTCAGGGCTTTGTTGCGGTTGTCATCCATCTTTACGGTCCGGAGTTTCGGGGGAGAGGCCGGATTATCCCATACGCCTTCGTCCTTATCGGCACCGGGGGCGGCCGTGGGCACTGCTGCAACTGATTGATTCATGGCGGATTTCCTCCAATTCGTGGAAACGGGGATCCGGGCATGGCAGAGACCAGGGCCGGAGCTGTAAATAGATACAGCTCGCACGTTATTGGAAATTTCCGGGCTTTGCAAGCACCTCGGCCCAACGGCCTAGTTCGGGCCCGCCCGATACAGTTCTTCTACCTTTGCCCGCGCCCACGGCGTCCGGCGGAGAAATGCGAGGCTGGACTTGATACTGGGCTCGAACAGGAAACAGCGGATGGGGATCCGCCGCCCGAGTTCCGGCCAGCCGTGCTGTGCCACCAGATCGGTCAGCATCCGCTCGAGCGTGATGCCGTGGAGAGGGTCGCGGGAGGCCGGCGCGGGCATGGGGGGAGTCTGCGGTGTTATCCCGGGTTTGTGTAACCATGCTGACGGCTGCGGGCAGGGGTTGCGGGGCTGCCGCGGAAACGCCATGGCGCCCCCCCTGTTCGCTTGCATGATATCGAACGACAAACGAAGTAGTTTTGATGAAGGCGAAAAGTATGCGTGGGCTGGCCCTTGGGGTTCTCGCTCGGCTTCGTCGAAGGCTTGAACAACAAGATCCGCGTCATCCAGCGACGTGCATACGGACTGCGCGACGAAGAATATCTCCGATTGAAGGTGCTCACATGCATGCTGCCTGCGCTCTAAAACACCCCGAATTCACCCACTCGATTACCTGAAGGCCTTTATTCTTATTGGCCGACGCGGCCCGCTGTCGCCGTCGTCTTCTTAAAGGCGGCAGTTTCCGAAAATGCCAGTGCCAGGTCCAGCGCATCCATGAACTCGTTGACCTTGATCGGTTTGGTGGTGTAATTGAAGAAGCCGGCCGCGAGACCCTTCTCGATTTCGCTCGATATCGCATTGGCGCTGAGCGCGATAATGGGAATATGCGCCGTCAACGGGTCCTGGCGCAGAATTTCCATGGCCTCGATCCCGCTAATGCCGGGCAGGTTGATATCCATGACAATCACCTCTGGCTGATAGGTGCGTGCAAACTCGATGCCGATTTCACCGTCCGCCGCGGAAAGCAGGCGCAGGTCGGGCCTGCGCGCAATGAGTTGCTCGATGAGTTCCAGGTTGGCCGGATTGTCTTCCACATAGAGTACCGTGCGCTGCGGCGTGCCAGCCGATACCTGCGGTCGCGCCAGCACCGCACGCCCGGCATCCGCAACCGCATGCTGTGGTGCAGCCGTCACGCCTAATTCGATCCAGAACGCGCTCCCCACGCCAACGGTGCTGTCCACGCCGATGGCACCTCCCATCAATTCGACCAGCCGCTTGGTCACCACCAGGCCGATGCCGGTGCCTTCCTCCGCGCCGGTCTCCTTGCCCAGACGATTGAACGGCTGGAACAACTGCGCAAGCTGTGCCGGCGCGAGTCCCGCCCCGGTGTCGCGCACGCAAATACGAATCGAATGCGGGGGCTTCAGGGTGAACTCTACGGCCACCGTGCCGCCCGGCTTGTTGTACTTAATTGCATTGAAAAGAAGGTTGATCAGAATCTGTTTAACGCGGGTCCGGTCGGCGTTGATAAAGCAGGGGGTTTCAAAGCGCGGAATCGTTAGGCTGATGCCGCGCTTCTCTGCCTGGTGTTCGACCATGGCCCGGCACTCGAGCATGACTTCGGAGAGCAAGACCGGCTCTTGCGACAATGTCGCCTTGCCCGCATCGATCAGCGCGAGATCGAGGATTTCGTTGATCAGTTCCAGCAGGTACCATCCGGCCTTGAGAATCTGGTCGATGCTGCGCTTCTGGGAGGGGGTCGGGGCCGGCGAGCCGGATTCCAAGAGCTGGGCAAATCCGAGGATCCCGTTGAGCGGCGTGCGCAATTCATGACTCATGCTGGAGAGAAAATCCGTTTTCGCGCGACTGGCTTTTTCCGCGACGGCCTTTGCCGTGCGCAATTCCGCTTCGATCTCCTTGCGCACGGTGATGTCGTTGTGAACGCCGACCCATTCGCGGATCTCGCCATCCGCGCCGGTGACCGGCACGGCGCGGATCGAACACAAGCGCCAGGCACCATCGTGCCGTCGCACGCGGTGTTCAAAGTTAAACGGCCGCTTTTCCGCCACCGCCGCATTCCAGGCGTCGATCGTGGGCTGGGCATCGTCGGGATGCACCGCCCGGGCCCAGCCGTGGCCCTGATATTCCTCCGGAGTTTGGCCGGTGAACCTGGCCCAGCCGAGCTGCTCGCCTTCCATCATGCCCTGCGCGTTGTTCGTCCAGATGAGATTGCTCATCACGAGCGCTGCCACGCGGAATCGCTCTTCGCTCAAGCGCAATAACACTTCCGCGTTTTTGCGCTGGGTGATTTCCGCCCTCAATTGCTCGTTCAGCTTCTCCGCCGTTGCCGTGAGTTCATGCTGCTTCAACCCGGCGATCAGCAACGCTTCGTTCGTCGCGACCGTACGTGCCTGCAATTCGGCGCGCTCTTTGTCAGGCGTCGCGCCGGCGGATTCTTTTTTTATTTCCACGGCCATAAAATTCATTTACGCCGCGTGGCTTTCGCTTGCATCGTCGACTCCTTGCGCTGGGTGGATCTCGGTTCCGGCGTTGACTCGGGCTCCGCCAGCAGCCACCTGGCTTTCGGTTCCGGCGCCAGCTCGGACGGCACCTGGCCGATACGCGTCGGCAGCCCGCTGGTCAAGCGCGAATAATCCGTCTGGCGCGGGCCGATGAGGACCAGGCCCTTGTCGGTAACGACATATTCGC
>CAZXNF010000470.1:0-3214 GCA_964641785.1 uncultured Streptomycetaceae bacterium
GACATCGCCCTTTCACGGCGGTAACCGGGGTTCGAATCCCCGTGGGGACGCCAAACAAAGAAGCCACCCGATTGGGTGGCTTTTTTGTTTGGCATACCCATGTAGGATTGGGGCCCCCCTGGTTCGACAACCCGATGTCCGGGGAACATCGGGTTGGACGCCGCGCCGCTTGTGCGCGGCGGTCCCTCGCCACGCAGTGGACAAGGGATTCATGGATCGCCCCAAGGCGAGCCGCGAACAATCCCCGTGGCGATAACCGCCAATCTCGCGCAGACAGCACTCGCACCTCTGTAGTTACCGCTGTGAAAGGGCGGTAGCCGGCGTTCGCATCCGCACAGAATGCCGAATCAACCCCGCCCACCGAGTGGGAGTCCGAATCCGTCTTGCGCCCGTGATGGCGGCGGGCGACCAGCGCAAATTTCGGTGGCAATGCCTAATCCAATGGATTACCCTACGTCATGCTGCTGACGGTGGCCGAATTGCCGGAGTATCAACGGCGGGCAGGCAAGCTGTTGTCGGAGGAAGAGCAGCAGGACCTCGTGAGCTACCTCGCCGAGTTCCCCAGGGACGGTGATCTGATCAGGGGAACGGGCGGCGTCCCCAAGCTGCGGTGGCGGCGCAGCGGGAAAGGGCAGAGTGGGGGTGTACGGGTGATTTACTATTTTCACAGCGAGCGCATGCCGCTTTACCTGCTCACGGTATTCGCGAAGAACGAGCGTGCGGACCTCACGCAGAGGGAGCGTAACGATCTCTCGAAGTTGGTGGACGTGCTGGTTGAAGCGGCATTGGGTGAATGATATGGGCAAAGCATTTGACAGCATCAAGCGCGGTTTGCAGGAAGCGATATCCCATCAGAAAGGGAGGGCGCGTGGAGTAAAGATCCACGAACCATCGGAGATTGACGTCCAATCCTTGCGAAAGCGGATCGGACTGACCCAGGAAGCGTTCGCGGCGAAGTTCGGGATCAGCCTTGGGACCCTGCGGCACTGGGAACGTGGCGATCGCAAACCGCATGGTCCTGCGCTCGTGCTGCTTCGCGTGATCGAAAAGGACGATCGCGCGGTTCTGCGCGCATTGTCATGAGCGGCATACGTAATTTCGCTCACACTTCAACTCCCGACAGACTGAGCGATGAGTGCGACCGACGTATTCAAGCGACTCGGGTGTCCGCTCAAGAGCGTGCGCCAAAGCTGGGCTGCGGTTTCCCAATCCGGTGAGCGTGCTGCGTTTACGCTATGGGCCGATGAGGTAAAGCGCGGCGGATATGTCCTGCACCCGACAAGGGACCGCAGGCCGCGCCCGAAGGATTTCGTGGATGCGGACGACCGCTTCGGGTCCGTCGAGCTATGCGAGATTGCCGATCGCGCGCTTGCCGCCGGCGCCGAGTGCTTTGGGGTGCTGATCAAGGCTGCCGATCCGGCAGCAGGCACGCGGGCGCGCGAGTGGCGTGACGAGCAAACGGTATTCCGGCTTTAGCTTGCGCGCGAAGGCAATCGCATCGTCGCCAAGCTCGTGGAGCGAGTGCCTATTCGCGAGGTGTCACCGCCCCGGTAAAGATCGAATCAAAGGTGACGCGTTCCGCTGTATTGGCCGCAGTGAGCACAGCCCAATGCTGAGGTCTGGAACGCCACCGAGGTAGTTATTTTATTCAGGCCAAGAACCTGCACTACGGCCTCAATTTTGTCCGGCGTTCTGGGATTGGCTCGTGCGCGAAAACGAGGGGAAGAACGTAATCAGTATCGAGAAAGTGGGGGATGAGTTGCTGGCTGGCGGGGATGAACTATCGGTCTGGACTTCGGCTCGGGGTGTGGGGTTCTTTCTACCGCCGGACAGCAAGCTGCTCCCTGCGCTTGGGGCGGTAAGTGGGTGGGTGACCGGGCAGGGTTACGAGCCTGCGGCGGTCAATAGCTTCCTGCAGGTGGCTGATTACTACCTCGTCGCGCACGCCAGTGCGCACGGCCTGACCGTTGTGACCCATGAGGTGGCGTCCATTAGCGTCCGATAAGTGAAGATCCCGAGTGTGTGCATTGGGCTCGGTATCAAATGCGTAACACCGTACGAGATGCTGCGCAACGAGAAAGCCAGGTTCGTATTGGGAAAGACGAGCGTCTGAAGGTCGCCGTCAGGCAGCCTGGTGTACGAAATCGACTGCTCCGCGAAATCAAACGCTCGCTCGAACGCGCCGCGCGCCTGCGCCAAGCTATTCTTAAGCGCGCGTTCGAGGGTCGGCTGGTGTTAAGGACGGGGTTAAGGACGGAGTTCGACGCGTAGCTGCGGGCCCGCTACAATGAACATACACATCGCATACACCTTTCTTCCGCCTTGTTCATTTTTTCAGGATCGCCATGCGTACCAACATCGTGCTCGACGAAAAACTCCTCTCGCGGGCAATGAAGCTCGCGGGGGTCAAGACCAAGCGCGAAGCCGTTCACGTCGCGTTGCACGCGTTCGTGCGCGCCCGTTTGCGCCCTGATGTCCGCGAGCTCGACGGCATCGGCGGTGTGGACCCGGCGTACGATTATAAAAAGCTGCGCGTGGGCAAGTAGTGCTGCTGGTCGACACTTCGGTCTGGATCGATTTTTTAGCCGCGCGGTCGACGCGGGCGGCCGATGATTTCCGGGCGCGGCTCGCCGCGCGCGAGCCGTTCGCGTTGACGGAACTCGTCTACCTTGAAATTCTGCAGGGCCTGCGCGAACCCGCCGCGGCCCGCAAAGTGAGCGCCTATCTGCGGGCGCAAACGGTGCTGTATCCGCGGCACGGCCTGCGCACTTATGAAGCCGCGGCCGATCTGTACCGGCGCTGCCGGGCGGCGGGCGTGACGGTGCGCAGCACGGTCGAATGCCTGATCGCCCAACTGGCCCTTGAGCACAATGCGACCTTGCTGCATAGCGACCGCGATTACGAGCGCATCGCGCGGGTCGAGCCGCGATTGAAGCTGGCGCCTTGACCTGGCGCCCGGAAACCGGCTCGCCTGCGCTGGCGGCCGCCGGATCGGAGGCTGAATGAGCGCATTTTCCCGGTTCATCGGCATCGATTACTCCGGCGCGGAAACCGCAACCGCGCGCCTGAAGGGCCTGCAGGTCTTTGCAGCGCAGCCCGGCGCCGAACCCGTTTCCGTGCCGACACCGGCCATCGCGCGCACGTTGGCGAATAAATAGGGTCAGTGTGGAACGGCACTTACTTAAGGTTCCTTCCCTCGCTTGCGGGGGAAGGC
>CAZXNF010000471.1:0-3209 GCA_964641785.1 uncultured Streptomycetaceae bacterium
GATCACGAAAATCGACGACGTCGCCGAGTCCTTGATGGTGTAGAGCGCCAGCGGCATCCACGCCAGCGGCGAGATCGGCTTCAGGATCTGGATAAAGGGGTTCAGCGCCTGGTGGATCAGCGGCGACATGCCGATCAGGAAGCCGAGCGGAATGGCCACCAGCGCCGCCAGCACGAAGCCCGCGCCCACGCGCGCCAGAGAATAGGCAAGCTGTATGCCGATGCCCTGGTCGTTGGTGCCGCGCACGTAGAACGGGTCCTTCAGTTGCTTCCACATGTTCAGCGCGACTTCCTTGGGCCCCGGCACGGTGGACTTCTGTCCGCCTGCCGCTTCCGTACCCAACAGCTTCGCGTACTCCGTATCTGCCATCACGGTGCCGGCCGTCGGCAGCGTGGCGATGTGCCACGCGCCCACGAACACCGCGAAGATCGCCAGTGACAGCAGCGCGGCGGCCAGATTCCGGGACTTCGGCATGGCTCAGGTCCGGCGGATCGCGAAGCTCTGGAGGTATGCCTCGGGCTTGGCCGGGTCGAACTCCTTGCCCATCACCGAGAACTTCTTGGTGTTGGACGCGGGCACCTTCATGCCGGCCTCCTTCATCAGCCGCGCGGCGTCGGTGGAGAGGAACACCTCGCGCGCCACCTTGGCGTAGTCCACGTCGCCCTTGACCTGCCCCCAACGCTTCATCTGCGTCATGATCCAGATCGCGAAGGACTGATACGGGAAGGGATCGAAGTTGATGCGGTCCGGCACCTTCTGGATGTTGCCGAGGCCGTCGGCGAAGGTGCCGGTCAGCACCTGCTCGACCACCGTCACCGGCTGGTTGAGATAGTTGGCCGGCGCGATCGCCTCCGCAATCTGCTTGCGGTTCTCGGGCTTCGCCGCAAAGGCAGTGGCGTCCACGATCGCCCGCAGCAGCGCCTTGTAGGTATTGGGCGCGGTGGTGATGAATTCCTTGCTGGCTGCGAAGGCGCAGCACGGATGGCCGTCCCACAACTCCTTGGTCAGCAGGTGGATGAAGCCGACGCCGTCGTAGACCGCACGTTGGTTGACGGGGTCCGGCGCGAGGAAACCGTCGATGTTGTCGGCGCGCAGGTTGGCCACCATCTCCGGCGGCGGCACCGAGCGGATCTGCACGTCCTTGTCGGGATCAAGCCCGGCTTCCGCGAGGTAGTAGCGCAGCAGGTAGTTGTGCATCGAGTAGTCGAAGGGCACCGCGAACTTGAAGCCCTTCCACTGCTTGGGATCGCGCTTGTCCTTGTGCTTCATCGCCAGCGTGATCGCCTGGCCGTTGATGTTCTCGATCGCGGGCACGGTGTACGGCATCGCGTTGGAACCGACGCCCATCGTGATCGCCAGCGGCATCGGCGATAGCATGTGCGCGGCGTCGTATTCCTTGTTCAGCGTCTTGTCGCGGATCACCGCCCAGCCGGCGGTCTTCACCACGTCCACGTTCAGGCCCTGGCGCCCGTAAAAGCCCATCGGCTGCGACATGATGATGGGGGTGGCGCAGGTGATCGGAATGAAGCCGACCTTGACCGAGGATTTCTCGATCTTGCCCGCCTGCGCGAACGCCTCCTTCGCGACCCCCAGCGGGAACAGCGCGGAGATCGCCGACAGTGCCGTGCCCGAACCCACCGCACGCAGGAAGCGGCGGCGCGCACCGTCCTGCGGAAACAGGGCGCGCATCACAGCCGACTCCACGAAGTGCGAATACAGATCGTC
Organism: uncultured Streptomycetaceae bacterium; assembly: GCA_964641785.1. Classification (GTDB taxonomy): domain Bacteria; phylum Pseudomonadota; class Gammaproteobacteria; order Burkholderiales; family SG8-41; genus CAZXNF01. Next base: position 1,726 of record CAZXNF010000471.1, read on the forward strand.
GCTGGCGGCGGCGGGGACGGCGGCAGCCGCGTCGTGCTCGTGCTGGCTGGCGTGTCCGCCGCAGGCGCAGGGACCAAGTTTCACGGCGGGATCGAACGGATCCTTGAAGGCGGACATGCGGACTCTCCTGTGGCTGAAGTTCGTTCCGGCGGGCTGACGCGCGCAGGCCGGGGTGCGCGCTTCTGTAATGCAGGGACTGTGCCAACCGCGTTCAGCCGCCAAGCCCTGCCGCGGCGACAGGGCGAAGTATCGTGAGATCAATGCATTAGGCGGTACGGGCCCGGTCGCCCCAGGACAGAGACACCGCATTCAAAACCTGTCCGGAGGGCCGGCCGCACCGCTTCGGTGCAACGCACCGGTTTGAGGCGCACGCGTCCCGCACGGGTACAATTGGCCCCGCGCAACCTGTTGCAGCCAGCCCGCACGCGACGTCCTGGACCCTCACCCCGCCCGCAGAGGCTCTTGTCGCGCATCGCGTTCGTGCGCCGCGCCGGAACGGGCGGCTCGTTTAGACTCTCGCCTGCCCTAACCCACCCACAGCGAAAAGACGGAGACGATGGCGGTCACTACGCCCATTACGATCACGCGCGCGCAGGCTCTGCCGTGGATCCTGCTGCTTGCGGCGGCGTGGATCCTGCCGGGACTCATCGGCCACCAGCCGTGGAAGCCGGACGAGGCCTACACCTTCGGCATCATCCTGGAACTGCTGCGCGGCGGCGACTGGATCGTGCCGCACCTCGCCGGCGAAGCGCTGCCCGAAGAACCGCCCCTCTACCACCTGCTCGCCGCCGCCAGCGCCCGGCTGTTCTCCGGCGTGCTGGCACCCCACGACGGCGCGCGCCTGTTCACCGCCCTGCTGATGGCCGGCACGCTGGTCTTTACCGAGCGCGCGGCGAGCGAACTGTACGGCCGCAACCGGGGCTGGGTGTCGGTGGTGCTGCTGGTATCCTGCGTGGGCCTGCTGATGCGCGGCCACCAGATGATTCCCGACCTCGGCATGCTGCTGGGGCTCGCGGTCGCACTCTACGGCCTCGCGCTCGCGCCGCGCCGCGAACTCGCCGCCGGCCTCTGGCTGGGCCTCGGCCTCGGCTTCGTGTTCATGTGCGAGGGACTGATCGAAGTCGCCCTGCTCGCGATCCTTGCCCTAGCCATGGGCGCCTTCACGCCGTGGCGCACCCGCGCCTATCTCGCCACCTTGGGCATCGCGGCGGCGGTTGCGTTGCCGTGGCTCGTCGTCTGGCCGTGGCTGCTGTACCAGAAGTCGCCCGCCCTGTTCGACCAGTGGCTGTGGATCTACAACCTCGACCGCTTCTTCGGCACCACGGAAACGCCCTTTGCCGGCCGTGCCGACTATTACGTCCGCATCATTCTCTGGCACAGTTTCCCCGTGCTGCCGCTCGCCGCGTGGGTCGCCTGGGGTGCGCGCCATTCCGGCTGGGGGTCGGCGGGCATCGCGCTGCCACTGGTGGCCTTCGCCGCCACCC
>CAZXNF010000472.1:0-3208 GCA_964641785.1 uncultured Streptomycetaceae bacterium
TTTTCCGGCGACGCGGGCGTTGAAACGCTGCTCCTCGCCGATGCTGCTGAGACGGCGCCCCTTGTAGTCATGGGCGGGGAAGACCAGCGTTTGCTCGTCGAGGGCGAACAGCTTGTCGGTGATGCTGCTCCACAATGCCTCTGCGTTGCCGCCCTGAAAGTCGGTGCGTCCGCAGCCACCGATCAGCAGCGCGTCGCCGGTGAACACGCGGTCCCGCCACAGGTAGGAAACACTGCCCGGCGTATGGCCGGGCGTGGCAATGACGGTGATTTCCTCGTGACCGAACAGGATGACGTCGCCGTCCTTCAGCAGGCGGTCGTAGCCGTGCGCGTTGCAGTCCGCAGAGACGACGGTGGCAGCACCCGTGGCGTTCTTCAGGGCCTGCGCGCTCGTGATGTGGTCGGCGTGGACGTGCGTTTCCAGCGTGTATTTGAGCTTGAGGCCGTGCTCGCGCACCAGCCTGAGGTCGCGATCCGCCTGCTCGAACACCGGGTCGATGATCACCGCCTCATGGGTGGTGTCGTCGGCGATCAGATAGGTGTAGGTGGAGGAGTCGGGGTCGAAGAGCTGCTTGAAGAACATGCGGGCCTTCCCCGTTGAGGGCAGTTATTGCGTGGGCTATGGGTGAAACACTGAGGCTCAGGCCGCTGTCAGTCGGACTTTGCCGACATTCCCCAGCTTGACGTGCCGTTTCGCTTGCCACAGATCGTGGTTGTACTGCATGGCAAGCCAGCTCTCCGGCGATCGTCCCAGGGCTTTGGCAAGGCGCAACGCCATTTCCGGGCTGATGCCGCTCGTGCCGGTCAATACACGGTTCAGGGTCGAAGCGGCGACGCCGAGCTTGGCCGCGAGCTCGCGGCCGCTCAGTCCATTCGGCTCCAGATAAACCTCGGTGATGAACTCGCCGGGATGCGGAGGGTTGTGCATAGGCATTAGTGATAGTCCTCATAATCCAGAATGAAAGCGTGTCCGTTCTTGAACCCGAACGTCAAGCGCCGGTTTCCATAAACCCATACGGACCAACGGCCATGCTCCGTCCCCTTCAGCGGGTGGAGACGGAACCCGGGCACGTTCATGTCCTCGATGGACAGGGACGTATCCAAAGCCACCAAAAGCATGCGCAGTCGCTTGGCGTGATGGGGCTGGATTCCCGCCATGCTTCCCGTCACGAAGTATTTTTGCAGCCCCTTGTGCCGGAACGATTGGATCATGGGCTTACAATAGCGTGTTGCGCATCGCGCAACAAGACCCGAACCCGTGCGTTTTCCGGCGACGCGGCGCTAGGATTTGGGGCCGGGTCGATGATTGTTTAGACTGGACTTGCTCCGGGATGATCGCGCCGGGCGGGCGCGGTGCCCTGCCACTAGCGGCGCAGCGCGGTCAGTGTCACGGCGCCGGACGGCTGCGCTCCGCTCTGATTCGTGATGATCACGCCACCGCCGGTGATATTGCCGCCGCTGATGATGTTACCGCTGGGCGCGCCGAAAGTTTGGGTGCCGATGACGATCACCACCCCCTGCGGGAGGAGGGTCGAGGCGCTCAGCACTGGTGCGCCCGGCTGAATGTTGAGCATCTGGTTGCCCTGGACGCTGATCGAGATGTTGCCGCTCGTCGCCGGCAGGGAAAAGGCCGGCATATTCTGCGGACCAGGCGCGCCAGTGGCCAGAGAAGCCGGCGAGGACGGTGAGGGGTCCCGTCCGCGCGGTACCGGTCAGTACCGATGAACTCAACACCGTGGTGCCGATGGCCGACACCGCGGCTGCGGTGCGCGTGGCCTCCTGCAACGCAGGATTCACGGACACGCCACCGTTCGACTGTGTGACGCGTTCCGCGGAGACGGTCACGCGGCCGCGGTCGAACAGGATGTGGCCGCCCGCCACCGTGATGGTGTTCGCGTCCTCCTGTGCGACGGACGGCGCGGTCGCAGGCAGTGACCGGAACAGCAAACGGCCGTCTTCCATGACGAGGGTGTTGGCATTCCGGTTTCTTTGTCCCAGGGCCGCGGATACGCCGGTCCTGCCGATGGCCGTGAGCAGGTCGTTAAGCGGCAGGGCTTGCGCGCCGGGCGCGACGATTTCGATATGCACGCCGGGATTCGCGGCATCCACCACGCTGATCCGTTGACCGGCGGCCAACACGATCAGCGTGCCCTCGTGGCCGGTTTGCGCGCATACGGGCGTGAGCAGGCCGCTGGCCGCAGCCGCTAGCGCGCACATCGAACCGAACCGCATCTCTGCTTTCATTGCTCCCTGTCCCTGGTGGGGCAGCCCCCCTGAATGCCTGAACCACTATAGCATCGGGAGCCGCCTGCGACCTGGTTCGGAATAGATCTCAGTGCGCCGCTGACACCCGCACCGGAATCCGCCTCGCCCCCAAGCCCTTGGTAAACGCCTCGTAGCGCCCTGCGATCGCCGTCCCGCAGTCCGGGCAATGCCCATCCGCCGTCACCCGGCAACTCCCAATCACATACCAGTCCCGGACGATCAGAGGCTTCGCGCAGCCGGGGCAGTAGGTCGAGCCGCCCGCGGTGTCGTGGACGTTGCCGGTATAGACGTAGTGCAGCCCCGCCTTGAGCGCGATCGCGCGGGCACGGGTGAGGGTGGCGACGGGCGTCGCGGGGATGTCGCCCATCTTCCAGTCGGGATGGAACGCCGTGAAGTGCAGTGGCACGTCCGGCCCCAGATTCTGCATGATCCAGTCGCACTCGGCGGTAAGTTCCGCGTCTGAGTCGTTCTTGCCGGGAATCAGCAGCGTCGTGATCTCGAACCAGACCTTGGTTTCGTGCTTGAGATAGACGAGGGTATCGAGCACCGGTTGCAGGTGCGCGCCGCACAGCTTGACGTAGAAATCGTCGGTAAAGGCTTTGAGGTCCACGTTCGCGGCGTCCATCTTCGCGAAGAACTCGCGGCGCGGCGCCTGCTTCGTGCGGCAGCGCGGGTCTGGGGAAATGCGCGACGAAATGGTGCTGACGACCTACGGCCGTTCGTCCGGCTTCTGCATCGACCCGATCGAGAAGAAGCCGCTCAACCAGTTCTATCCCGGCTCCAGCGTGCTGTCCTTCGGCACCGCCGGCTGTAACCTCGCCTGCAAGTTCTGCCAGAATTGGGACATCAGCCGATCGAAGGACATGGACCGCCTGGCGGACGCCGCCTCGCCTGACGCCATCGCCCGTGCGGCGGTGGAGGCCGGCTGCAAGAGCGTCGCCTTC
>CAZXNF010000473.1:0-3201 GCA_964641785.1 uncultured Streptomycetaceae bacterium
GCACATGCGGAGCACGTGGAGATCGTCGAACTGCTGGCGCGTCGCGACGCGGCAGGCGCCGAGGCCGCCGCCCGCCGGCACAGCCGCGGCTCGCTCGCCGCGCGCCAGGCGCTGATGCGCGCAACTGAAAAAGGCTGACCCGACATGAAACCCGTCGATTTCTCGAAACCCTATGACCTGCTGGTGATCGGCGGCGGCAACGCCGCGATCTGCGCCGCGCTCACCGCGCGCGAGTCCGGCCTGTCCGTGCTGATCGTCGAATCCGCCCCGCGCTTCTGGCGCGGCGGCAACAGCCGCCACACCCGCAACTTCCGCTGCATGCACGTCGGCCCGGTCAGCACCCTGATCGAGACCTACGACGAGGAAGAATACTGGCAGGACCTCCTCAAGGTCACCGGCGGCATCACCGACGAGAAGCTTGCCCGCCACACCATCCGCAGCTCGCCCGACTGCCTGCCCTTCATGCACAAGTACGGCGTCCGCTTCCAGCCCTCACTGACCGGCACGCTGCACCTGTCGCGCACCAACGCCTTCTTCCTCGGCGGCGGCAAGGCGCTGCTCAACGCGTATTACGCCGCGGCCGAGCGCATGGGCATCGACGTGGTGTACGAGGCGGAAGCCACCGAAGTAAAGCTCCGCGACGACGGCCGCTTCGAATCCGCCATCGTCCATCACGCTGGCGCCAACCACGAAGTCCGCGCCAAGGCGATGGTCGCCGCCGCCGGCGGTTTCGAGGCCAACCTCGAATGGCTGAAGGAGGCCTGGGGGCCCTCCGCCGACAACTTCCTGATCCGCGGCACGCCGTACAACAAGGGCGTGCTGCTCAAAACGCTGCTCGCGCAAGGCGCCAAGTCGGTTGGCGACCCCAAGCAATGCCACGCTGTGGCGATCGACGCCCGCTCGCCCAAGTACGACGGCGGCATCTGCACGCGCGTGGACTGCGTGTCACTCGGCATCGTCGTCAACCAGCAGGGCCAGCGCTTCTACGACGAAGGCGAGGACTTCTGGCCCAAGCGCTACGCGATCTGGGGCCGCCTCGTTGCCCAGCAGGCCGGCCAGATCGCCTACTCGATCATCGATTCCAAGGCGGTCGGCAAGTTCATGCCGCCGGTGTTCCCGCCAATCAAGGCGAACTCCATCCGCGAACTCGCCACCAAGCTCGAACTGAATCCCGACGTGGTGGAGACGACCGTGAAGTCGTTCAACGAAGCCGTGCGCCCCGGCGGTACCTTCAACCACGCCGTGCTGGACGACTGCGCGACCATCGAACTCAACCCGCCGAAAACGCACTGGGCGCTGCCGATCGACACGGGCCCCTTCTTCGGCTACCCGCTGCGCCCCGGCATCACCTTCACCTATCTCGGTGTCGTCATCGACGAGCAGGCGCGCATGATCATGCAGGACGGAAAACCCTCGCCGAACATCTTCGCCGCCGGCGAAATCATGGCCGGCAACATTCTGGGCAAGGGGTACATGGGCGGCTTCGGCATGACCATCGGTACCGTCTTTGGCCGCATCGCTGGAGCAGGAGCCGTACACCATGTCCGTAGCTGAACTCGTCGCCCGTGCCGAACAGAACATGCAGATCTGCAATGCTTGCCGGTATTGCGAGGCCTACTGCGCCGTCTTTCCGGCGATGGAGCGGCGCCTGACCTTCGCCGAGAACGACCTGCATTACCTCGCCAACCTGTGCCACAACTGCGGCGCCTGCTACTACGCCTGCCAGTACGCCCCGCCGCACGAGTTCAACGTCAACGTGCCGCAGAACTTCGGCAACCTGCGCGCCGAAACCTACAAGCGCTACGCCTGGCCCGAAGCCTTCGGCGCGCTCTACGCCCGCAACGGCCTCGCCGTTTCGCTCATCACCGCTGCGAGCCTCGCGCTCGTGCTGTTGCTCGTCATGGTCCTGCAGAAGCCCGAGGTGGTGTTCTCCGCGCACGCGGGCGGCAACTTCTACGCCGTCATCCCGCACAACGCGATGGCGTGGTCCTTCGGTCTGGTCTCGCTGTTCGTGCTGCTCGCGTTCACGATCGGCTTCACGCGATTCTGGCGCGACATGGGGGAAAAACTCTCGGAATTCGCGCGCCCCGTGACGCTCGCCCAGGCGACGTGGGACGCGCTGCGCCTGCGCTACCTCGACGGCGGGCCGGAGGGCGAGGGGGAAGGCTGCACCTACCCGACGGAGACGCCGTCCAACCTGCGCCGCGTGTTCCACCACTTCACCTTTTACGGCTTCATGCTGTGCTTCGCCGCCACCTGCGTGGCCACCTTCTACCATTACGTGCTGAAAACCCCGGCGCCCTACCCCGTCCTGAGCCTCCCGGTCCTGCTCGGCATCACCGGTGGCATCGGCCTGCTGATCGGCCCGGTGGGACTGATCTGGCTCAAGCACAAGGCCGACCCGGACACGCGCGCCTCCGCGCAGCGCGGCATGGATGCGGGCTTCCTGGTGCTGCTGTTCCTGACCAGCCTGACCGGGCTCGCCTTGCTCGGCTGGCGGGAAACCTCCGCCATGGGGGTCCTGCTCGCCGTTCACCTGGGCATTGTGCTCGCCCTGTTCCTGACCCTGCCTTACGGCAAGTTCGTGCACGCCATCTACCGGTTCGCGGCGCTCGTGCGCTACGCGCTGGAACGTTCCCGCCCCGCCCCCAATGTCTCGTTCGATTAACCGCGCTATACTTTTTCCAACCCGCAAGGAGGAAACGCCATGAACGCACCCGCCGTATCACTTGCAGTTGCCAGTAAAGTCAGCAAACCCGTCCGCGATCTCGTCAGCCCCGAGGAGTGGGAAGCCCGCGTCAACCTCGCCGCCTGCTACCGCCTGATGGCGGAATACGACATGATCGAGATGATCGCCAACCACATTTCCTGCCGCGTGCCGAGCAGCCACACCGAGTTCCTGATCAATCCCTACGGGATGCTGTACGAGGAAATGACCGCCTCCTCGATGATCAAGATCGACCTCGAAGGCAACGTGCTCTTCAACGCCACCGAATACGGCATCAACAAGGCCGGCTACGTGATCCACAGCGCCGTGCATGCCGCGTGTCCCGCAGTGGACTGCGTGATCCACACCCACACGCTGGCGGGCATGACCGTCTCGGCGCTGAAGCAGGGCCTGATGACCAACATCGCCCAGACCGGCATGCGCTTCGGCGAGGTCGCGTACCACGACTACGAAGGCCCGGCGCTGAACCTCGA
>CAZXNF010000474.1:0-3201 GCA_964641785.1 uncultured Streptomycetaceae bacterium
CCGTTGCGCTGCTGCTCAACATCGCGCACGGCGTCGACCACATGTTCCTGCTGATCTTCGCCACCGCCGTCGGCACGATTGCCGCCGAGTTCGGCATCGCGCGGTGGGAGGACCTGATGCCCTACAGCGTCGGCGCGTTCTTCCTGTTCGGCATCGGCTCGGTGCCCGCCGGGCGTCTGGGCGACCTGTGGGGCCGCCGGCAGATGATGCTGCTGTTTTTCTTCGGCATGGGTGCTTCTGCGCTGGTGGTCGCCGTGACGCAGAACGCGTGGCAGCTCGCCGCAGCGCTGACGCTGCTCGGTGCATTCGCGTCGATCTACCACCCGGTCGGCATCCCGATGCTGGTGCAGCACGCGAAGAATCCCGGCGCGGTCATCGGCATCAACGGGCTCGCCGGCAACCTTGGCGTCGCTGCGGCGGCGCTGGTCACCGGTTTCCTCATCCAGTGGTTCGGCTGGCGCACCGCCTTCATCCTCCCGGGCCTCGTGTGCCTGGGTCTTGGCGTCGCGTTCGCCCTGCTGTGCCCGCAGGAAACGGAGGCGCCCGCCAAGCGCAAGGGCAAGGCGCAGGTCTCGCTGCCGCCGGAGGTACTGGCCCGCGTGTTCTTCATCATGACCGCGGCAGCGGCGACGGCGAGCCTGCTGTTCAACTTCACGCTCAACGGCAACGCGCAACTGATGACGGAGCGCTTCCGCGGCATCATTCAGGACCCGGCGGTGCTGGGCGCGCTGCTCGCCACCATCTACACCATCGCCTCGCTCGCGCAGATCGTCGTCGGCCGCCTGATCGACCGCATGCCCTTCAAGTGGCTCAACATCTGGATGGCGATCGCGCAGATCCCGCTGCTGATCCTGGCAGCCTACGCGCAGGGCTGGTGGCTGTATGTGTGGCTGCTCGCCACCATGATCTTCATCTTCGGGTCGATTCCCTTCACCGACGCCATGATCGTGCGCTACGTGGACGACCGGTTGCGTTCCCGGGTGGCGGGCATGCGGCTCGCCGTGTCCTTCGGCATCAGTTCACTGGCCGTGTGGGCGCTGGGGCCGGTGGTGAAGGACGCCGGGTTCACCTTTTTGTTCTGGCTGATGGCGGCGCTGGCCGTGTGCAAGGCGCTGATGGTGATGTTCCTGCCGGATGAAAAAGCGGCTACCAACACGGCCTGAGGGCAGCGCAGGCCCTTTGCGTTGAAACGGCCAGCCTTGCGCTGGCCGTTTTGCATATCAGCCACCCGCTTGTAACGCAAGCATCGAAAAGGCGCCGAGGCCCGTTCCTCTGCTCCGCAGTGTGGCATGCATTTTCGTGGACCATTGTGCATCGAAAGGCTAAGATGAAATCTCCTCTCCATCGCGATGGCGGACATCATGTTTCCCGAGTGGGTTCAATCCATTTTTCGCGTTTGTTCCTGGCACCGTTTCACCGGCGCCTGCATCGTCGTCACCGCCGTCGCAGTGCTGACGGTACCGGGCGCGTCCGCGCAGACGCCCGGGCAGAAACCAGCGCGCTTCATCGTGAACATCGCGCCGGGCGGCATCGTTGACGCCGTTGCGCGCGTGGTTGCCCAACGCATGCCCGAGGTCTGGGGCCGTCCCGTTGTGGTGGACAACCGCGCGGGCGCTAGCGGCAACATCGGGGCGGAACTGGTCGCCAGGTCGCCCCCCGACGGCCAGACGTGGCTCATCACTCTGGACAACGTCGCCACGATCAACAGCAACCTCTACGGCAACCTGGCGTTCGATCCGGTCAAAGATCTTGCGCCGGTCACCATGCTAGTCGTCTCGCCGCTCGTGCTGGTCGTCAATCACTCGCTGCCGGTGCGTTCGGTGCGCGATCTGGTGCAGTTGGCCAAGGCGAGGCCGGGCGAGATCAAGTTCGCCACCGCCGGCAGCGGCACACCGCAGCATTTCGCCGGGATCCTGTTCAGCAGTCTCGCGAAGGTCAAGCTTGAGCATATCCCCTACAAGGGCAGCATCGCCGCGATCACCGACGTCGCGTCGGGCCAGGTGGAACTGATGTTCCCGAGCTTTACCGCGGCCATGCCCCTCATGCAGGCCAACAAGGTCCGCGCGCTCGCCGTTACCAGTGCGAAGCGTGTCCCGACCATGCCGGCGCTGCCCACCGTGGCGGAATCCGGTGTGCCTGGTTACGAGGCCAACTTCTGGGTTGGGATGTTTGCACCCGGCGGTACGCCCGCCGACACGGTGCTGGCCGCGCAACAGGCCGTGGCCAAGGTGCTGGCACGTCAGGACGTGCGGGACCGGCTCACGCAGGACGTGATGCTCCCGGTGGGCAATACGCCGGAGGAACTCGCGCAGGTGATCCGGGCCGATGCCGCGAAGTGGTCTGCCCTGATCAAGGCCTTCAACCTGAAGGCGGAATAGACGCCAGCATCCCGGCGATCGCGCGCATCACCGGCGTATTCGCGGCGCCATGCGCGGCGAGCGTCATGGAGTAGTGGTCCTCGCCGGGCATGACGAACACTTCCGTCGCGCAGCCCGCTCCCTCGCAGATCGCCGCATACGCCCGGGTCTGGTCGATCCAGCCCGGACTCTCGCGACCGCCGACGGCCAGCGCCACGGGGGCCCGACGCCGCGGCGGATGCTGCATGGGACTGACTGCCGCCACGTCCCCCGACGATAGCCGCACCTGTTCGTTCACGGAGATGTGCAGGACGGGCTCGAGTTCATAGATGCCGCTGATGAGCGCGGCGCCCGCGAGGAACGCCGGGTCGAGCTCGCGGGCGCGCCAGTCGCACGACAGCGCCATCGCGCAAAGCTGGGCGCCGGCCGAATGCCCGGAAAGAATCACCCGGCCGCTGGGCGCGCCCAGCCGCCTCGCGTTCCGGTGCACCCACTCGATGCCGTCGAGTGCCTGCGCGACGATCTGCGCGAGCGTGACATCCGGGCACAGGTCGTAGCCCATCACCGCCGTGGGCAGGCCCAGCGCGTGTGATGCGTGGGCAACGAAGCCCGACCCCGCCTTGTCCCCGCGCCGCCAGTAGCCGCCGTGGAAGTACACATGGATCGCCGGCGCCGCGGCCGCTGCGGGAAAGCAGTCGAGCAACTGGCGCGGACCCGGGCCGTAGCGGAGATCCGTTTCCGGGCGGAGCTGCGTGCGGACCTGCTCGCTGCGGGTGTTGCGTTCACGCTCCGCGGCATCGCGGCCTTCGGGCGTGGTGACCTGCGGATTGAACTGCCACTCGGG
>CAZXNF010000475.1:0-1212 GCA_964641785.1 uncultured Streptomycetaceae bacterium
AAGCTGCACCGTCAGTTCGAGCCGCGTCGTCAGGAACTGCTCGCCAAGCGCGTGGAACGCCAGACAGCGTTCGATGCCGGGCAGATGCCCGACTTCCTGCCCGAGACGAAGCAGATCCGCGCATCCGACTGGACGATCGCCGACCAGCCGCCAGACCTGCTCGACCGCCGCGTCGAGATCACCGGCCCGACCGACCGCAAGATGGTCATCAACGCCCTCAACTGCGGCGCCTCCACCTTCATGGCGGACTTCGAAGACGCGAACTGCCCGACGTGGGACAACATGGTCGACGGTCAGGTCAACCTGCGCGACGCCGTGCGCCGCAGCATCACCCTGCAACAGGGCGGCAAGCAGTACCGGCTGAATGAGAAGACCGCCGTGCTCCTCCCGCGCCCGCGCGGTTGGCATCTGGACGAGAATCACGTGCGCGTCGACGGCAAGGTCGTCGCCGGCGGCATCTTCGACTTCGCGCTGTACTTCTTCCACAACGTGAAGGAACTGCTCGCGCGCGGCAGCGGCCCCTACTTCTACCTCCCGAAAATGGAGTCGCACCTTGAGGTGCGGCTGTGGAATGACATCTTCACGCTGGCGCAGAAGGATCTCGGCGTGCCACACGGCTCGATCAAGGCAACTTGCCTGATCGAGACGGTGGTCGCCGCCTTCGAGATGGACGAGTTCCTGTGGGAGCTCCGGGACCACTCGGCGGGCCTCAACATCGGCCGCTGGGACTACATCTTTTCCTGCATCAAGAAGTTCCGCTCCAACCCGGACTTCTGCCTCGCGGACCGTTCGCAGGTGACGATGATGTCGCCCTTCATGCGCGCCTATGCCCTGTTGCTGGTCAAGACCTGCCACCGCCGCAATGCGCCCGCGATGGGCGGCATGGCCGCACAGATCCCGATCAAGAACGATCCCGCCGCCAACGAGGCCGCCATCGAGAAGGTGCGCCAGGACAAGCTGCGCGAAGTCACCGACGGCTGCGACGGCACCTGGGTCGCGCATCCGGGACTGGTGCCGGTGGCCAAGTCGGTATTCGACCAGTACATGCCGACGCCCAACCAGTACGGCAAACAGCGGCCGGACGTGAACGTGACGGCGAAGGACCTGCTGGATTTCCAGCCGGAGGCGCCCATCACCGAAGCGGGGCTGCGCAACAACATCTCCGTTGGCATCCAATATTTGGGCGCATGGCTCGCCGGCAACGGCTGCGTG
>CAZXNF010000475.1:1222-3185 GCA_964641785.1 uncultured Streptomycetaceae bacterium
GCGTGCCGGTGTTCAACCTCATGGAAGACGCCGCCACCGCCGAAATCTCGCGCTCCCAGATCTGGCAGTGGATGCGCTCGCCCAAGGGCCGGCTCGACGACGGCCGGAAAGTCACCGTCGAGCTGTTCCGCCAGCTGCTGGCCGAGGAACTGCCCAAGGTCAAAACCCACCTGGGGGATGCGGCCTGGGCCGCCGGGCACTACGAGGAGGGCGCGCGGCTGTTCGACCAGATCGCGACCGGCGACTACGTGGATTTCCTGACCCTGCCCGCTTACGACTGGATCACCCGGGACATCGGCCAGGCCAGCGAAAAAGCGGCCTGACCCTCGCAGGGCTCATCCAAGCCAATTCATAAATATATGTTTTTACTGGGAATATCTTCTCCTCTCGAAAACTGCCACCGGCTGTCAACCGGCGGCACAAAGGTAGCGTTAATGGCTCTGACCGCAACATAAATCGGTCGGCCTGAAACCCACTATCTAGAGGAAAAACTATGCAAAAGCTCATCGCCGCTGTTCTCGCCGCTGCCTTCGCCCTGACCTCGGTCGCCGCGATCGCCGCCGACAAAAAAGAAGAAAAGAAAGAAGTGAAGAAGGACGAAATGAAGAAAGACGCGAAGAAGTAAGCGTCTTCTGCGTGCAGGAAAAAGGCAGGGCTAATCCCCTGTCTTTTTTACGGCTGGTGGCCGGGCACCCCCTCCCGCGAGGGGGATTCCCGGGCATGGCCGGACTAGAAAACCTCCGTAGTTGCAAAAAGTCGCTGATTTAGCTAGATTTCTTCCCGCTTTCAAAAGAAGGCATCGCGTCGGTCGGCTGTGGGAGGCCGTTGCGTTCTTGTTTTAACCAACCATAACTGAGGACTGAAATGAAAAAGCTGATCGCTGCTCTGCTGGCCGGCGTGTTCGCCGTTGCGTCCGTTGGCGTCATCGCTGCCGACAAGGACATGAAAAAAGACGAGAAAAAAGAAGCCAAGAAGTAAGCGGATTCTTTTCGTCTGAAAGGCAGGGCTTCGGCCCTGCCTTTTTTCATTTTTGAGTCCCGCTCACGCCTTCATGCCCGAACCCTGGAAACCCAATGTCACCGTCGCGGCGCTCGCCGAGCACGACGGGCGCTTCCTGATGGTGGAGGAAGAAACCGGGGGCGGACGGCTGTTCAACCAGCCCGCGGGACACCTCGACCCTGACGAATCCCTGCTGGCGGCGGTGGTTCGCGAAACGCTGGAAGAAACCGCCCACCACTTCCGCCCCACCGCGCTGGTCGGCATCTACCGCCAGCCCGCCGCCGAGGGCGTCACTTACCTGCGCTTCGCCTTCGCCGGCGACGTCACCGGCGCCGAGGCTGGCCGCGCACTGGACCATGGCATCGTGCGGGCGCTGTGGATGACGCCCGACGAGATCCACGCTTGCCGGGAGCGCCACCGCACGCCGCTCCTGCTACGTTGCCTGGACGACTATCGGGCGGGCCGGCGCTATCCGATGGATCTCCTGGTGGAACCCTTGGCATGAAACCCCGCGTGGTGGTCGGCCTGTCGGGCGGCGTGGACTCCGCGGTAGCGGCCCTGCTGCTCAAGGAGCAGGGCTATGACGTCGTCGGCCTGTTCATGAAGAACTGGGAAGACGACGACAACGACGAGTACTGCAGCTCGCGGCAGGATCTTGTCGATGCCGCCGCCGTCGCCGACTGCATCGGCATCGAGATCGAAGCGGTGAATTTCTCCGCCGAATACAAGGACCGGGTGTTCAGCGAGTTCCTGCGCGAGTACCAGGCCGGGCGCACGCCCAACCCCGACGTGCTGTGCAACGCGGAAATCAAGTTCCGCAGCTTCCTCGATCATGCGCTGGCCATGGGAGCGGAACGCATCGCCACCGGCCACTACGCCCAGGTGCGCGAGGTGGACGGACTCTTCCAGTTGCTGAAGGCGGAGGACGGCACCAAGGACCAGAGCTACTTCCTGCACCGCCTGA
>CAZXNF010000476.1:0-3181 GCA_964641785.1 uncultured Streptomycetaceae bacterium
TCTGATCTTGCGTATGCGGGAGCCGCAGCGCAACACCAGCGTTCTCCAGTTCGAATGGAAGCATACAGTCGCGCCGTTGGCGGAGGGCATACCCCAAGTCACGCTCTCGCTCGGGCGGGGCTACATTTATCTCGTTCCCTCCTACACCGCAAAAGGCTTGGAACTGATCGGACCGAACGAAAAAATCATCGTAACCGGGCACAGCCTGGGCGGGCATCTGGCGGCATTCGCCGCACGACTGTTTCCCAGCGTCGTGTCCGAGGCATACACGTATAACGCGCCCGGCTTCGATCCTGAATACTCCGGCAAGATCCTGGGTACGATCATCGGCTTTCTATCTAAACCCGCCGGTATACGCCCCCATTACGCGGCGATCATCAGTAAGCTCGCGTCGATTGCCGCAACACCGATGCAGATCACGGACGAGATCGCGGCCGTTTTTGGCGCGTATCTGCCGACGGTTACACCGGCGACGAGTTTCACGGGTTTGCCCATCCGCAACTTCGAAAGTGAAGACCTCCGGCCGGGCGACGATTTCAGTCTGGTATCCAGTTTTCTATCGAACGAAAACAAGGCAGGACTGCGCCAAGACATAGCGACAGAAGCCAACAGTCATCTGATCGAGCCCTTTATGGACAGTCACGCGCTTCACGCGCTGCTGTTCAGGATGAACAGGACGCTCACTTTGCAACAGTTGGCGACGCTGCTGAAGGTTACCGCCGAGAAAGACGAGAAAACCCAAGAACGAATCGTCGATGCGCTCTACAAGATCGTGGGCACAGAATCATTGCCCGATCTGCCGACGGTTGATGTCTTGAGAGACGAGTCGATAGCAGGCAGTGGAATCGGCACCGGCAACATCGGTATGGGCGCCGGCAATATCGAAGGGCGCCGGGAGTACTACGAGAAGCTGCTGAAGCTCGAAGCGCTGGTCAAGGACAACCCGTCCTGGTCTGTTGTAAGCCTGGCGGGCAAGACCAGCGCGGAGCTGATCGAGGCGGCGGGTGACGCCGGCGCCGTCGACTACCGCTACGCGCTGCAAGAACTGAACCCGTTCGCGCTCATCGGCGCTGACTACACGAGGTTCAATCAGGATGGGCAGCTGAACCACTACGATGAGAAGTCGGAGCAGGGCCTGACGGACAAATGGCTTGAAGCCCGCGCCGAGATGCTATTCGAAGTATTCAAATACAACGACTATCAGGGCTCGCTTAATACCAAGATCAAGGATCGCTACGAAGACCGGCAGGCAGGCATCAAAATCGATCTCGGCTCCCACGATCAGCGTATCTACGTTCTCTTTGGTGGGGAGAGTAAAGACACGCTCATCGGCTCCAAAGCAAACGACAAGCTCTTCGGCGGCGACGCCCGCGACGTCCTCAACGCCCTTGAAGGTGACGACTATCTCGAAGGCAACGCCGGCGACGACACCCTGGAGGGCGGTTTCGGCAACGACGAGCTGCTCGGGGGGCTTGGGGAGGATCGGCTTGAGGGCGGCCCCGGCAACGACAAGCTCTTCGGCGGCAGCGACAACGACACGCTCCTCGGGAACGCCGGCAACGACGAACTGAACGGCGGCAAGGGTGACGACGTGCTCGATGGCGGCAAGGGCTTCGATACGTATATATGGAACCTCAACGCCGGCACCGAAGAGAATCCCAGCGACGGTTCCGACACCATCCTAGACTACCGCGAAGGCGGCCAGAAACGCGGCAAGATCATGTTTATGGAAGGGGATCTAGCCGGGACCAAGACCCTCGTCGATCCGAACAATCCCAAGCTCTTCACTGATGGGCGCGGGGTTCGCTACTTTTACACCGGCGAACAGGGCTCGCTCGGGCAACTGCTGATCTACCACCCGGATCACAATGGTAAGAGTGATCTGCGGCTGCAGGATTTCAAGAGCGGCGACTTCGGCATCGTCATCCCGCTAGTCGAAGGCCCTCCAAAAACCGATCACTTTGGCGATGAAGGGTCGAACTTTCTGGACGGTACTTTGCTCGGTAGCTTCATCAGGATGTTCGGCCGTGGCGGCCAGGATCGCATCGTGGTCGCCGGCGAGCAATCCGAAGGGCACGGTGGGCCGGATATGGACTTCGTCACCAACGGCGCCGGAGACCAATACCTCTACGGCGACGAAGGCAACGACATCCTTATCGCCTCGGGGGGCGACGACCAACTCTACGGCGGCGAAGATCACGACGCCTTGCAGGGCGGCCTCGATGCAGACTATCTGACCGGGGACGCCGGCAACGACGTCGCCTCTGGCGGGTTTGGCGCGGACGTGATCGAAGGCGGCGAGGGCAACGACTTCCTGTTTGGTGACCTCAACATCGTCGCCCAGGGCTTTGGCGGTTTTCAGGAAGGGGCGGTCATCGATGCCCAGGGCCAGGGCTGGGTCATCAGCCACACCGATGGGCCGAACAACTCGCGCGAACTGTTCTTCCGGGGGTTTGCTGCTCAAGTGCAGGCTGGGGGCGCTGACGGCGCTGATGTAATCGACGGCGGCGCGGGGGATGACTACGCGTGGGGAGGCCCGGGTGACGATCTGGTGTCTGGCGGGTCGGGCGCGGATGTGCTGTCGGGAGACACCGGCAACGACACCTTGCTGGGAGGCGGTGAAGACGACCAGCTCTACGGCGACACCTCTTCCACCGAGCCCAACGCCCTGTTCTACGTAGCACCGCAGTATCACGGCAACGATACGCTGGACGGTCAGGAGGGCGACGACCAGCTTGCGGGTCAGGGCGGCAACGATTCGCTTTACGGCGGTGAGGGCGACGACATTCTGCAAGGCGATCAGGAGGGTTTGGATCCTGTCCGGCACGGCGCTGATTTTCTGGAAGGCGGCGCCGGCGACGATAAGCTGTTCGGCCAAGGCGGCAGCGATCTTCTGTTCGGTGGCGAGGGCGACGACGAGCTGTCCGGCGACCAGGCGGGTCTCGATCCCCGTTATCACGGCGACGACTTTCTGGACGGCGGCGCGGGCGACGACCTCCTGGCCGGATTTGGCGGGAAGGACGAGCTCTACGGCGGCGACGGCGACGACCGCCTGGCCGGCGACTACGAGACCCTCGATGCCGCGGATCACGGCGCCGATATTCTGGACGGCGGCAAGGGCGACGACATCCTGCAAGGCCAAGGCGGTGACGATTTCCTCTACGGCGGTGAGGGCAAGGAC
>CAZXNF010000477.1:0-3164 GCA_964641785.1 uncultured Streptomycetaceae bacterium
CACGGTGTTCGTAGGCGACACTCTGTTCATGCCTGACGTCGGCACTGCCCGCTGCGACTTTCCCGGCGGCGACGCACACCGGCTGTACCGGTCGATCCGGACACTGCTGGCGCTGCCCGACGACACCCGGCTCTTCATGTGCCACGACTATCCGCCGGCAGGGCGCGAGCCGACGTGGGAAACGACGGTGCGCGCGCAGCGCACCGGCAACATTCATGTGCGCGACGGCATCGGCGAGGACAGCTTCGTGGCTATGCGCACGGCGCGCGACCGCACGCTCGCAATGCCGGTGCTCATCCTGCCTTCCGTGCAAGTCAACGTGCGCGCTGGCGCGCTGCCGCCGCCCGAGGCGAACGGCGTGAGCTACCTTAAAATCCCCGTCAACGCGCTATGATCGCCACGATCACCTCCCTGGAAAGGAACGGCTCCGTGCGCCATATCCCCTCCCTCCTGATGGCGGCCGTGTTCGTGTGCGCAAGCGCCGCTGCCGACGCCCAGAACCTGCGCATTCGCGGCACCATCACCGGCCTCGACGGCGACGTGCTGCTGGTGAAAACGCGCGAAGGCCGCGACATGAAAGTCGAACTGACGGACAAAACAACCGTTGCCACCATGCGCGCCGTCAAGCTCGCGGACATCAAGCCCGGCACCGGCTTGGGCGTGACCGCGGTGCCGGGACCCGACGGCAAGCTCGTCGCGCGCGGCCTCATGGTCTTCCCGTCCGAACGCGGAGTGCCCAACGAAGGCCATCGCCCGCACGACCTCGAAACGAACTCCAGCATGACGAACGCGGCCGTGTCAGGCGTCGCGCAGATGGGCAGCGGGCGCGAACTGACCGTCAGCTACAAGGGCGGCACGCAGACCGTGATTGTCACCGACAGCACGCCCATCGTGGCTGCCGTCGAGGCGGATCGCACCGCGCTCAGGGCCGGCGAATACGCCTACATCGCGGCGGGCATGAACAACGACGGCAAGGTGGTCGCCACGCGCGTGCAGGTGAGCCGGGACGGGGTGCGGCCGCCGCAGTAGCAACCGCAGCCCGAAAAAACCCCGCCGAAGCGGGGTTTTTTTCTGCGCGTTGTCGTTAAGCCCGCGCACGCCCACCGTGATGACCGAAGCCCTTGCGGCGGTCGCCGCGCGGCGCCAGCACTGCATCCGCGACCAGCTTCTGGTCCGTCGTCAGCACCGCGTAAAGCGGACGCTGGACCGCGAGCTGTTCGTTGAGCCGGGTCAGGGCCGCGGCCTGGCGCTGCTGCTGCCGCTCCAGGCGCGCGATCGCGTTCGGCCGCTCGTGCGGTTTGCGTTACGCGAATTTTGCCCGCATCGTCTTGATGCGTTCGTCGCGGTCGGCCGCCTGCTTGCGCAGGGTGGCCGCGAAGGCGTCCCACTGCGATTGCTGCGCGTCCGTGACCTTCAACGCCGTCTTGATGTAAGCCAGACGGCTTCGACGCGTTCACTCGGCAGGCTGAAGGCCCGCTTCGCGTGCTCGTGCCGACTGCCGTGCTATGCCTGCACGCCGGCGGCGGCGGGCGGCGCGGCGGTCTGGGCCGTCGCCACCGAAACCGCGGCGGCGGACAGTCCGAGAGATACCAGAGTACTGATCAAGCGCTTGTTCATGGTCGTCTCCATTGGTGGGTGTTGAACCGTGTTCCGTGAATGCTGAGGAAACATCACTTCAGACAGCGGTGCGAGATATGACGTTCGGATGCGCGGTTTAACCGTTTGTATCGCGCACGCTAGCGGTAATAGCCGTTGTGCCGCGGGTAGTACGGCGGTGGCGGCGGCGCCGGATAGGCATAGCCGCCATACGCGCGCGGGCCGGGTCCGTACACCGGCACCGCAATGCAGCCCGTCAGTGTGATGGCCATCAACACGGAAGCGATGAGGGTTTTCATGGTGTCCTCCTTTCGTGAGGTCTCGGTGATTAAGACCCGGCGCCGAAGACGGAATGCCATATTCAGTTGTAAGGGTGTGTAACGCGCCGCCTTATAATCGCGCGGTGATTGGTTCGACTTCCGTGCGCGGCACCGGGGATGCATGCTGACGCTGCGCCTTGCCGTCTTTCCTGCCGCCCTGCTGTTCGTGGGATGGCTGCTCGCCACAAGCCGGGTACCGCTGCCTGCTGCGGCCGAGAACACGCTGGGCTGGCTGCCTTACATCGTCCTCGCCATCGGCGGCGCGCTCGCGCTGGCCTTCAATCGCGGCCGCGCACTCTTTGCGCTGCTGACGCTCGCCGCCGCTGCCGCGGCCTGCGGGCTGGTGCTGTCCGGCGGCCCGGGCACCACCGCCACGCGCGCGGTCTTCGTGGTGCTGGCCATGGCTCTCCCCTTCAATCTCGCTCTGCTGGCCATCACCCGGGAACGCGGCCTCTGGAACCGGCATGGCATGCTCCGGCTCGGCGTGCTGCTGGCGGAGGCCGCGGCCGTGGCGTGGTTCGTGGCCACGCCCAACCTCGCGTTCGTGGCCTGGGCCTGGCAGCCCTGGCTCGATCCCGCGTGGTTCAACACCACCCCGGTCACGCCGCTGCCGCAGAGCGCGCTCGCGGCCATTGCGCTCGGGCTGCTGGTCACCGTCGCGTTGGCCTTCGTTCGCCGCCTGCCGATCGAGTGGGGGCTGGCCGGCGCGCTAGCGACGGGCGCGCTGGCCCTGCACGCCATCGGCACCCCACGCGAGCTCGCGCTCTGGTTTATCGCCGCGGCGCTGGGCGTGACCGTGGCTGTCATGCAGGACAGCTTCCGCATGGCCTTCCGCGATGAACTGACCGCATTGCCGAGCCGCCGCGCGCTGAACGAGGCGCTCGCCGGACTGGGCAAGCATTACGCCATCGCCATGCTCGACGTGGATCACTTCAAGAAATTCAACGATACGCACGGCCACGACGTGGGCGACCAGGTGCTGCGCATGGTGGCCGCGCAGATCGGGCGTGTCGGCGGCGGCGGGCGCGCGTTCCGTTACGGCGGGGAGGAATTCACCGTGCTGTTTTCAGGCAAGGGCGCCGACGAGGTGCTCGCCGCGCTGGAGGGGGTGCGTGCCTCGATCGAGGGTTACCGCATGCAGTTGCGCGCGCCCGACCGGCCGCCGGCAGCGAAAGCGGGGCGCAGCAAGCGCGCGGCCACGCCGGCAAAAAGTGGCGGCAGCAAGATGGTGGCGGTGACGATCAGCAT
>CAZXNF010000478.1:0-538 GCA_964641785.1 uncultured Streptomycetaceae bacterium
ATCGAGCACGCGATCATCGACAAGGCGTGGGAAGAAAAGTGGGTCAAGCCGCTGCTGCCCGCGCGCAAGACCGGCAAGCAGGTCGCGGTGATCGGTTCCGGCCCGGCGGGCCTTGCGGCCGCGCAGCAGCTCGCGCGCGCCGGCCATGCCGTGGTGGTGTTCGAGAAGAACGACCGCATCGGCGGACTGCTCCGCTACGGTATCCCGGACTTCAAGCTGGAGAAATGGCTGATCGACCGCCGGCTCGAACAACTGGAAGCGGAAGGCGTTGAGTTCCGCCCCAACCATTGCGTAGGTCCGGTGCCGGTGGGCGCCGGCAACCGCCAGGCCAGGCCCGTCGATCCTGAAACCCTGCTCGCCGAGTTCGACGCCGTCGTGCTGGCGGGTGGCGCGGAACAGCCGCGCGACCTGCCGATTCCCGGGCGCGAATTCGACGGCGTGCACTTCGCCATGGACTTCCTGCCGCTGCAGAACCGCCGCGTCGCCGGCGACCTCGAGCGCAATCCGGTCTGGCCGTACTGGCCGACCCGCCTGCGCA
>CAZXNF010000478.1:548-3163 GCA_964641785.1 uncultured Streptomycetaceae bacterium
CGAGCTGTGGGCGAAGGACAAGCACGTGATCGTGATCGGCGGCGGCGATACCGGCTCCGACTGCGTGGGCACCTCCAACCGCCACGGCGCGAAGTCCGTCACGCAGTTCGAACTGCTCGGCAAACCCGGCGACCTCGAGCGCAATCCGGTCTGGCCGTACTGGCCGACCCGCCTGCGCACCTCGTCCTCACACGAAGAAGGCGTCGCCCGCGACTGGGCGGTGGCGACCAAGCGCCTCAACGGCGAGGGCGGACGCGTCAAGAGCCTGACCGGCGTGCGCGTGCGCTGGGAACAGGGCGCGAACGGACAGATGAAGATGGCCGAAGAGCCGGGCTCCGAGTTCGACCTGCCCGCGGACCTCGTGCTGCTGGCGATGGGTTTCGTGAGCCCCTACACGGGCGTCCTCGACGCCTTCGGCGTCGCCAAAGACCCGCGCGGCAACGCGCGGGCGACCACCGATGGGGCCGGCTGCTACACCACCTCCGTGCCGAAAGTCTTCGCGGCGGGCGATATTCGGCGCGGCCAGTCGCTGGTGGTGTGGGCGATCCGCGAGGGGCGCCAGTGCGCCCGCGCGGTGGACGAGTTTCTGACCGGCCGCTCCGACCTCCCGCGTTAAACTGGCGCGTCTCCGCCCGTGCGTGACGCCGGTCCCGCACGGAGGGCCCTCGCACTTTCACCGTCTCCCGCCCATGCCCCGCCTCAAAAACGATACCTTCCTGCGCGCGCTGCTGCGCGAGCCCGTCCCGTACACGCCGCTGTGGCTGATGCGCCAGGCCGGCCGCTATCTGCCCGAATACAACGCCACACGCGCGCGCGCCGGCAGTTTTCTCGGCCTGTGCAAGTCCCCCGCGTACGCGACCGAAGTGACCATGCAGCCGCTCGCCCGCTACGCGCTGGACGCCGCGATCGTGTTCTCCGACATCCTCACCGTCCCGGACGCGATGGGCCTGGGTCTTTATTTCGCCGAAGGCGAAGGCCCGCGCTTCGAGCGGCCCCTGCGCGAAGAATGGGAGATCGCCAACCTCACCGTGCCCGACCTCTCCGAGCTGCGCTACGTCTTCGACGCCGTGGCCGAATGCCGGCGTTCGCTGGACGGCTTGGTGCCGCTGATCGGCTTCTCCGGCAGCCCCTTCACGCTGGCCTGCTACATGATCGACGGTCGCGGCGGCGAAGGCTTCCCACGCACCAAGGCCATGCTCTACGCCCGGCCGGACCTGCTGCATCGCATCCTCGAGATCAACGCGCGGGCCATCGTGCCCTACCTGAACGCGCAGATCGAAGCCGGCGCGCAGGCCGTGATGGTGTTCGACACCTGGGGTGGCCTGCTGTCCACCGCGGCCTATCACGAGTTCTCGCTGCGTTACCTGAAGCAGGTCGTCGCCGGGCTGCACCGCAATCATGACGGTGCCCGCGTGCCCAGCATCCTGTTCACCAAAGGCGGCGGTCAGTGGCTCGAGGCCATGGCCGAGGTCGGCGCGGACGCGCTCGGCGTGGACTGGATGACCGACCTCACGGTCGCGCGGGCGCGGGTCGGATCACGCGTCGCGCTGCAGGGCAACCTTGATCCCGCGGTGCTCGGCGCCGATGCGGACGCCGTGAAGCGCGAAACCGCGCGCGTCCTCGAAAGCTTCGGCAAGGGTAGCGGCCACGTCTTCAACCTTGGCCACGGCATCGACCGCCACACGCCGCCGGAAAACGTCACCATCCTGGTCGACACCGTGCACGAACTGAGCGCTCGCTATCACTGATAGCCACGTTTTTTCGAGGCTCGGTGAAGACACCGGCGGCTAGCCTTATGCACAGCCCGGCCGGCTTACCCTCCACACAGGCGGTGGATAAATCCTCTGGCGGCTAGTTTGTAACCTCATGATTTTTATTGAATTTATAGCCGTTCCCCTGCAAAACCTCATTGGTTAGCGCACACCATCGCTGTAACCCGCATGCTGACTCGGGTTTCGTTCACACACTTATCCACACCCCCGGCCAGCCGCGGTCAGGGGTTCCCGTGGTGCTCACCCGGACCGCGCCCGTGTCCCTGATTCACGTCGCACTCGACGTGCCACTGCCGCAGCTCTTTACCTACCGCGCCGAGGCGGTGGCCGGCGACGTCGGGCGGCGGGTGGTCGTACCCTTCGGCCGGCGCGAGGCGGTCGGTGTGATCCTCGCCGTCGGCGGGCGCACCGACATCGCCGAAGGCCGCTTGCGGCTTGCGCGACGCATCATCCGCGAAGAACCCGCGCTGGATGAGGACGTGCTGGCGCTGATCCGCTTCTGCGCCGAGTACTACCAGCATCCGATCGGCGAGGTCTGTGCCGCCGTGCTGCCGACAGCGCTCCGCCAGCCCAGGGCAGTGCCGGCCGAGACCCTGCACTTCCGGCTGACCGCCGCCGGCCGCAGCGCCAACCTCGCAACACTGCCCGCCCGCGCCCTGCTCAAACACGAATTGATGGCACAACTGGCGGCGGCCGCCTCGATCTCGCTCGCGGACGCGCGCACGCTGTCGCCGCGCGGACCCGCCGCCCTGAAGACCCTCTGCACGCTGGGCTGGGTGGAAACCACCGAAGCACCCAACTCCCCGGCACCGGCCGCCGCCAGTTGTGCCATCAATTCGTGTT
>CAZXNF010000479.1:0-3162 GCA_964641785.1 uncultured Streptomycetaceae bacterium
CGTTGCGGCTCTGCAGGGCGCGCACCAGGCTCAACTTGTGCTCCGGCGCAACGCGCGCAAAGACGTTGCACGCGCCCGCCGCATCGCGCAGTTGCGCGCCAGACATATCCGCGAGCTCGGCCCCGGCGATCGCCTTGGGCGCTGCGGGATCCTTGGGGAGGATGTTGAGCTGGTCCGCGATCGCCTGCGCCGTGCCCTGGTGGTCGCCGGTGATCATCTTCACCGTGATCCCGGCCTGATGGCAGAGCTTGATCGCCGCGATGGCCTCGGGACGCGGCGGGTCGATCATGCCCTGAAGCCCGAGCAGCGTGTAGCCCGCTTGCGTGTCGTTCATCTCGATGCCCGTCTGTCCGGGCGCGGGCTTGGCGGCGAACGCGAGCACCCGCATCCCCTGGGCGGCGAGCGTCTGGACCTCGCGCAGAACGACCGCTGCGTCGAGCGTGCCGCCGCCCGGCGTCGAGTCGCAACGCTTGAGGAGCGCCTCTGGCGCTCCCTTGAGCAGAATGCGCCCGCCCTCCTGCGCATGCAGCGTGGCCATGAACTGGTTCTCGGACTCGAACGGAATCGCGTCCAGGCGCTTGTGCAGCGCCCGCGCCTTCTCTACGTCCAGAGCGATCTTCTCCGCGGCGACGATGAGCGCACCCTCCGTGGGGTCGCCATGGATCTTCCAGTGCCCCGCCTCGTTCGAAAGCGAGGCGTCGTTGCACAGCGCCCCGGCCAGCAGCAGACCCGCCACGTCCGCGGGCGCCGCCTCGACGAGCATTCCTTGACGCAGCAATTGCCCCTTCGGCGCGTAGCCGACGCCCGACACGGCAAAGGCGCCCGACGCGGGCGTCCAGATTTCCTGCACGGTCATCTCGTTGCGGGTGAGCGTCCCGGTCTTGTCGGAGCAGATGACGGTGGTGGAGCCGAGGGTCTCCACGGCGGGGAGCTTGCGCACCACGGCGCGCCGCGCCGCCATGCGCTGCACGCCAATGGCCAGCGCGATGGTCACGATCGCCGGCAGCCCCTCAGGGATGGCGCCTACCGCCAGCGCGATGGCAAAGACGACTGTCTCGCGCAACGCCGGGAGCCATGCGACGCCGGTCTCGACCATGGCGCGCCAAGTTCCGAGCACGAGCATCGACAGCGCGATGACGACGATCGCGAGGGTGATGTACCAGCCGATTTTCGCCAGGGCCACGGTGAGCGGAGTCTGCAGATCGGTCGTCTCCCTGAGCATGTTGGCAATGCGGCCGAGTTCGGTC
Source organism: uncultured Streptomycetaceae bacterium (assembly GCA_964641785.1). Lineage (GTDB taxonomy): Bacteria > Pseudomonadota > Gammaproteobacteria > Burkholderiales > SG8-41 > CAZXNF01. The sequence goes on from CAZXNF010000479.1 coordinate 1,248, forward strand.
TTAGCGCCGGTCTCAACAACCACTGCAGTCCCCGTTCCGTAGGCAACGAGCGTCCCGCCGAACATCATGCAGGTCCGGTCGCCGATGCCCGCGGCGGGCGCCAGCGGGGAGAGTTGCTTCTCCGTTGGGACGGATTCGCCGGTGAGCGCCGCCTCCTCAACCCGCAGGGTGCGCATCTGGATCAGGCGCATGTCCGCGGGCACCTTGTCGCCGCTGGCGAGCAGCACCACGTCGCCGGGGACCAGATCCGCCGCCGGAAGGGTGAGCTTGCGTCCCTCGCGCAGTGCCGAGACGTTCTCCGGCACCATGAGCGAGAGCGCCTCGATCGCTTTTCCGGCCTTGAACTCCTGCACGAACCCGATGATCGTGTTGATCACCACTACCGCCAGGATCACCAGCCCGTTCTTAATCCCGCCGGTGGGGTCTACAGCCATCGCCACCAGCGCCGACACGATCAGCACCCAGATTAACGGGTTGTTGATCTGCCGCCAGATCAAGTCTAGAGCTGTGTCCCCCTTGCCCCGGGGGATGACATTGGGCCCGTGTATCTTCAGGCGCTGCGCGGCTTCCGCGCTGGTGAGTCCTTCCGGACGCGTCTCGAGGTGCCGAATCACATTCTCCGCGCTCAAGGCGTGCCACGGTTGCCGATCCGGGGTGCCTGCGGCGCTGCTCGAGTCACCCTTCATGTCAGACGCGTTGCTCGCGAGGGTGTGTTGCGCCGTTGTTTGCATGCTCAGCTTGCTTGTATTCACCTTCGGTTCCTCCGATGCGAGTTAAATCCGACTCAACTTCGATATGTACTCGGTTCCCGGCCGCTCAGTCGCCGGCGCCCTTTCCAGGGCGGCGTCCGGCGCGGCGGTCGCGTGTCATTCAGATGGCGCGCCGATCCCGAAGCCCCGTGAGATCTTCGTCCTCCAGGACCGTGGCGCTCAATCGGCGGCAGCGAAGAACAGCGACGCCAGGACCGTGCCGGCGCCGGCAGGGACGCCGTAGCGTTCCAGCTTGGACGCCGCGTCCCTCGCGATGATTTCGACCGGCACGGTCGTCAGCTCAATCACCCTGAAGGTGGTCGAGTTCTCGATCATCCGGGTCAGCGAATTCTTGCGTGCGGTGCTCATCACGATATGGTCGCAGCGTAGACGCCGCGCCAGGTCGGCAATGACCGATGCCTTTGCCCCAAGTTCCATGTGTACTTTATAGGGCACCCCGAACCTGTCCATCATCTGCCTGCCCGGCAGCAGCGCCTGCTCGGCTTGCTCGCGATGGAAATCGTGGCGGTCTCTCCCACTCACGAAGCGCGAAATGTATTGGGAAAACGGTGCCTGAACGTTCAAGAGATGAATTTCAAGCGCCGCGTTCCTGTTGAATTCATTGATGGCGTGCCGTACCGCGTGAAGCGAGTTGCTTGAGCCGTCGAGTGGAACCAGTACCTTCAACATGGCGTGCCCTCATTCGAAAACGTTCGGCGCCGGCAAGCGATCCCCAGGCCGCTGTTGCGGAACTTTGTCGTCAGGAACAGCAGTCCGAAGTAGCCCACCAGGGTGATAATCAGCCCCGGGTGAGGCAGCTTCAGGGCCATGGACGCCCCGGCGGCGAGCGCACTGAACATCAGGGTCAGGGACACAGCAGGTAGGTGTTGCGCACCACCCTGTTACTTGAGATTGCGGTTTCAACTGAAAGATCGGTGCCTGTGGCGGTGCGGATCAGCTGGGTCTGGTTGCGCGAATTCATTTGCGTGCCTCCTGTTGCGTTGAAGAAGTGGGCTGGGCTGGCTCGGCCGGAACTGCCAGATACATGAAGTCTGGTTCGGCGGGCAGATGCTCGCGGCTGCGCGCCAGCCGGCACGCAACGCTGCGCCCTGCGCGGTCGGCGGCGCGGTCGATGGCGAGGTAAAGACCAGGCTCGATGTCTTCGA
>CAZXNF010000480.1:0-3153 GCA_964641785.1 uncultured Streptomycetaceae bacterium
AGAGAGGGAGCTACAACGAACCTTCTGGAGCGGAAATGCACCGCTCCAGAAGGTTCGGCGCAGTTCCTGCGCGTTTAGCAAGAAGAAGGGCTACTGCCTTGCCTAGTCGTGCCAACGGCCGCATCAGCGGCCCTTTACGCATTGAATGGATTCCGGATATCGCTGCGCGATTCCGGAATGACGGCCCTGTTGAGATCGAACGACTGGCTGCCCGCCGATTTTCCGTCGCGCGTCAGCGTGACCGTGTCGGAGTCACCCTCCGCCAGGACTTCGGAACTGAACGAAACCCCCATCGATCAACGGGCGTTTTCGATCTTTGCATGCAGTCGTGCGAGCACCACCTCCGCCGGAATCCAGGCCGTTTTTCCCGCTTCCATGCCGGTGACCCGGCGTCTGATTTCCTCGTCCCATGCCTTGGCGATGGCTGCGGGGCTACCGTCCGGCGCAGCCTCCAAGCTGACGATCAGGCGATGGATCAGTTAGTCGCGCTCACTGGGCGAAAGCAGCAAGGCTTGCGCTTCAATCGCTTGCAAGGCATCAGTCATGGGCGCTCCACGCTGGACTGCGCATGAGTATGCCAGCACTGCACACGTGACGGATACAGACCAGAAGCGGCCCTCTGCGAACTCAACGGATTCCGGAGTTCGCGTTGCGATTTCGGAATGACGGGGGCTACCTACGATGCAGCGGTCGAGCGGCTCGTCCAGTGCTACCTTGCTTGCGTTCTTGATGCTCTATACTTGTTCATATATATTCTGAGTATGCTCCCGGTCGAAAAAACGCTGGTATGGATCGGCAGCAGCTACAAGGACTTGATGGCCCTGCCCGCGGACGTTCGGCGGCTATTCGGCTTCGCGCTGTCGTTGGCGCAGTCTGGCGACAGACACGATGCGGCGAAGGTGTTGAAGGGCTTTGGTGGCGCCGGGGTGCTTGAGGTGTTGGAAGACGATGCGGGCAGCACGTACCGCGCCGTTTACAGCGCGAAAAGTGGCCGAGGCGTATGTGGAGGAGTTACAGAAATGAAAAAACGACGCATCCATGGCATCAAAGTGCAACGCGGTTCGGGCAACGTGTTTGCCGACCTTGGGCTGCCCGACGCGGACAAGCTCAAGATCAAAACCGGCCTGGTGATCGAGATCAGAAAAGCCATGCGCGGTCTGGACCTGACGCAACAGGAGGCCGCCAGGCGCATGGGCATTACACAGCCCAAGGTGTCCGACATGATGCGCGGCAACTTCGCCAACCTCTCGGAGCGCAAGCTGATGGATTGCCTGACGCGGCTCGGCTACGACGTGGAAATCAGCATTCGGCCGGCGCGATCAGAAGTCGGTCACCTGAGGCTCGCTACGGCCTGAAAGCTGCCGCAGCCAGCGCGTCGCGAAAGCGCGCCTTCTCCCTGGATGGCGCGTTAGCGCAGCGATTACCGAGTGACGGCCGGCTATTTCACCTCGAAGGTCTTGCTGCCCGCCGGCTTGCCGTCGAGCATGAGCGTGACCGTGTACTTGCCGGCCGGCCAGCCGCTCGCCTTCTCGATGTGAAATTCCGTCACGCCAGGACCGGCAGGCGTCATTTCCTGCACGCTCTCCATGACTTTCTGTCCGTCGCCGTAGGTCCACAGCGCGGTGAGCGTGACCTTCGCACCGGTGCCGCCCTCGGTGGCCACCGATGCGTAGATGGTGTCCTTGGGTCCGAACGCCTGCATGGACTGCGTCACCTTCTTGTCGGCGCCGATGGCGTTGCCGAGGTCGATGCTCTTGACGCTGACGGCAACCGGCGCGGGGGCTGGTGCTGGTGCGGCAGCCGGCGGCGGCTTCGGCGCTTCGGTCTTGCCGCAGCCAGCGGTGACGGCGGCAAGAACGGTGATCGCGAACGCGGCGGCAACCGTGCGGAGTGGGGTCGTATGCATGATGGTCTTTCCTTGTCTTAAACCGGCGTGGTGGGAATCTTGATCTTCTGGCCGGGGAAAATCTTGTCCGGGTCCTTGATGACGTCGCGGTTCGCCTCGAAGATCTGCTTCCATTTGGCGGCGTCGCCCAAGCTGCGCTTGGCGATCTTCGACAGCGTGTCGCCGGACACGATCGTGTAGAGGTTGTAGGCGGGGCCGGCGGGCGCGGTGGCAGAACTGCCGCCGGTGACGTCGGAGAAATCGGGTTTCGGGTCGGTCATGGTCGTTGCTCCTTTGCGCGAAACGGTTGCGACAGGGTAGGCGGGCTGGCCTACAAACTTGGCTCACGGCTTTATAGAAAGTCGGAAGCGGTAGACGGTAATCGGTAATCGGTAATCGGACGCTGCAGCAGCGCGGGTAATCCGGCAATCTCACCGTCGTTTGGTCCAATAGCCCGGTCTGCGACGCTGGTGAGCCAGGGCAACGACGATAATGGATTCCGATGTCGGCCGGTAAACCAGATCGTAAGGAAAACCATGCAGAGGCAAACGGCGCACCTGGTGGCGGATTCGCACGCCCACTTCGGGGCGATCCCGCAGTTGCTACGTCAACCGTTCAATCGCGCCCCTGCAGTCCCCCGCCACCTCCAACCCGGCGTTAAGGCGATAGTAATCAACGATGGCATCCAGCTCCGCCTCGGCCTGCGCCTGCCAGAAAATATTCACGCACCGGCTTTGCGCGATGCGGCGTCTAGCCTTGAAAAAACTTCCTCTTGAGAGATCAGCACTGCCGTGCCGGTTTCGATTGCCGCCACGCGCCGCCCGATTTCCTCATCCCAGGCTTTGGCGATCTCCTCGGGGGAGCCATCCGATCCCTCGTCAAGACTCAAGATCAGGCGGTGGATCAGATCCCCGCGTTCTTTCACCGGCAGTTGCCGGGCTTGCGTTTCAAGTTCTTCGACGGTCGCGGCCATGGCGAACCTCCTGCCCCAAAGATCGTGCGGATGCATGCTAGCAGTAACTCGATGACCGAAACAGGCCCGCCCGGTTGGCGCGATAAGCAATGACTACTGACCAAGCAGCGCACGCCTTGCCAGCGTGCGCTGCTTGAAGCAAGCCAAACATAACGCAACCCGGCACTGGATTCCGGACATCGCTTTGCGATGCCGGAATAACGGGACCAGGCTACTCCAGCGCCTTGACCATGTCGTCGACGACTTTCTTCGCGTCGCCAAACACCATCATGGTCTTGTCCATATAGAACAGATC
>CAZXNF010000481.1:0-3148 GCA_964641785.1 uncultured Streptomycetaceae bacterium
GTTTTACTCCGGGTTTGCCTTAAGCCACTCGATCACGTCGCCCGCATTGCGGTCCGACGGGAACACGGGATAGAACACCTTGGCGATCACGCCGTCGCGCGCGATCAGCGTGAGGCGCTTGATGAGCGTCATGCCGTCCACGCTGAAGGTCGGCAGTTTGAGCGCGCGCGCAAACGCGAGCTTGTCGTCGGATAGCAGCGCAAAGGGCAGGTGCAGGCGCTCGACGGCTTCGTGCTGGTAGGCGGTGTCCTGCGTGGAAAGGCCGAAGAGATGCGCAGCCCCCAGCCGCCACAGTTCGGCATAGTGGTCGCGGAAGGCACAGGACTGTGGCGTGCAGCCGCGCGCGCCGGGGATGGCGTTCCAGCCCGTCGGCAGTTCCTGATCCGGGCGGCCGGTGCGGGGGTAGATATAGACGACCGTCAGGCCCGGCAGCGCCGTGAGATCGACGCTGCGGCCATCCGTCGCAGCGAGCGCCAGCGGCGGCAGGCGCAGCCCGACGAGGTGCGCGCAGGCACCGTCGTCCATCGGCACCGGAAGATCGGCGGGTAGTTCGTAAACGTTGTCCGTGCGCGCCATGACCGTCTGCCGTAAGGGAACCGATACCGTATGCTGTCACATCGGTCGCAGGCTGGCCACGGTCCCTCCATGTTTGAAGGTCTTTCCATCAACGCTGATGTTCTCGGCTTCGGCACCGCGCTGGGCGTCGGGCTGCTGATCGGCGCGGAACGCGAGCGCCGCAAGGGCGACGGGCCCGCGCGGGCGCCGGCCGGCATCCGCACGCATGCCGTCGTGGCGCTGCTGGGTGCGGTCGCGTTCCGGCTGGGCGACGTGCTGCTGACCGCGGTGCTGCTGGCGGGCGTGACGGCCTTTGTCGCGCTGGCGTACCGGCGTTCGGTCAGCACCGATCCGGGCATCACGTCGGAAGCGGCGCTGATCCTCACAGCGCTGCTCGGCGCGCTGGCCATGAACAACGCGCCGCTGGCGGGCGCGTTGGGCGTGGTGCTGGCCATCATCCTCGCTGCGCGCACGCCGATGCACCACTTCGTGCGCAACGTGTTGTCGGAGAGCGAACTGCACGACCTCCTGGTGCTGGCCGCCGCGGTGCTGGTGGTCATGCCGCTGGTGCCCGACCGCAGCATGGGACCTTACGACGCCATTAACCCGCGCTCGATCTGGATAATTGTGGTGCTGATCATGGCGATCGGCGCGGTAGGCTATATCGCGCTGAAGCTCATCGGCGCGCGCTTCGGGCTGCCGCTCGCGGGCTTCATTTCCGGCTTCGTGTCGAGCACGGCGACCATCGGCGCAATGGGCGGGCTCGCGCGCCGCGAACCGGCGGCGCTGCGGCCGGCGGTGGCCGGGGCCGTGCTGTCCACCGTGGCCACCATCGTCCAGATGGCGGCGGTCCTTGCGATCACCAGCCCGCCTACGCTGCGCGCAATGAGTGGTGCGCTGGCGGCCGCGGGCGGCGTGGCGCTCGCCTACGGGCTCGTATTCATGTGGCACGCGGTCCGCTCGGACACCGCGGAGCCGACGCCGTCCGGGCGCATGGTCAACGTGACGGCCGCGCTGATTTTTGCAACGACGGTGGCCAGCGTGCAGATCCTCGCCGCCGCGCTGGAAGCCTGGCTCGGCAGCGCCGGCGTGGCGGTGGCCGCGGCGGCGGCCGGCTTCGCGGACACGCATTCCGCGGCGGCGAGCGTGGCCTCGCTGGTGAAAGCCGGGCGCCTCGAAACGGCTGCCGCGGTACTGCCGATCCTGCTGGCACTCAGCACCAACACGGTTTCCAAGGCGGTGTTCGCGCTGCTGGGCGGCGGCGCGCGCTACGGCGTGCCGATCATCGGCGGGCTGGTGCTGGTGCTCGCGGCGGCGTGGGCCGGCGCGCTGCTCTTCTGACTCAGCGCGCGAGCAGGTTTTCCAGGGTTCGGCAGTAGATGCCGGGCAAGCGCTCGATCTCGTCCACGCGGATGCACTCGTTCAGCTTGTGGATGGTGGCGTTGGTCGGGCCGAATTCCACCACCTGCGGGCTGATGTCGATGAGGAAGCGGCCGTCGGAGGTGCCGCCGGTGGTGGACAGTTCCGTCGTTACACCCGTTTCATCGCGGATGGCCCGGGTGATCGCGGCGACGAGTTCGCCTTTGGGCGTGAGGAAGGGCTTGCCGCTGTGCGACCACTCGAGCGTGTACTTGAGGCCGTGCCGGTCGAGCACTTCATACACGCGCGCCTTCAGTCCGTCCGCCGTGCAGGCCGGCGAGTAACGGAAGTTGAACAGCACTTCCACCTGGTTGGGGATGATGTTGTTGGCGCCGGTGCCGGCGTGGATATTGGACACCTGCCAGGACGTCGGCTGGAAGTATTCGTTGCCGTCGTCCCACTGGATCTGCGTGAGTTCCGCCAGTGCGGGCGCCAGCTTGTGCACCGGGTTGTCACCGAGGTGCGGGTAGGCGATATGCGCCTGCACGCCCTGCACCTTGAGCGTGCCGGAGAGCGAGCCGCGGCGGCCGTTCTTGATCATGTCGCCGAGCGCGCTGACCGAGGTCGGCTCGCCGACGATGCAGTAGTCTATTTTTTCTCCGCGCTTGGCGAGCGTCTCCACCACGCAGACGGTGCCGTCGGTGGCAGCGGCCTCCTCGTCGGAGGTGAACAGCACGGCGATGGAGCCGGCGTGCGCGGGATGCGCGGTGACGAAGCGTTCGATCGCCACCACAAAGGCGGCGAGCGAGGTCTTCATGTCGGACGCGCCGCGCCCGTACAGCACGCCGTCGCGAATCGTCGGCGTGAAGGGATCGCTCTTCCACTGGTCGAGCGGCCCGGTGGGCACCACGTCGGTGTGGCCGGCAAAGCAGACCACCGGCGCCGCGGTACCGCGCCGGGCCCACAGGTTGGCGGTGGCGCCGCGATCGATGCGTTCGCAGCGGAAACCAAGCGGGGTGAGCTTTTCCGCCAGCAGGTCGAGGCAGCCGGCGTCTTCCGGCGACACCGAGCGGCGCGCGATCAACTGCTGGGTCAGGCTGAGGGTGTCGAGGGGCATAGGCAAGGTTGAGACAAGGGCTGGATGGTAACAAATCGCTTTCTCCCGCCTGATGACTGTGCCCCCTCCCTTGCGCAATGCGCGGGGGAGGGCTGGGGTGGGGGCACTCGTTCGCAC
>CAZXNF010000482.1:0-3132 GCA_964641785.1 uncultured Streptomycetaceae bacterium
CCCTCTGGTTCGCCGGCATCATGGCGGCGATCGGCGCCATCGGCTTCTTCGTGGTGCCGCCGCTGGTCAAAGGCAAGGTGGAAACCGAACTGTCCAAGGCCCTGCACCGCCCAGTCACGATCGAAAAACTCGGGTTCAATCCGTACGTCCTGTCGCTCACGGTGCGCGGCTTCACGCTGAAAGAGCCCGCCGGCGACGCGCCCGCCATCACTTTCGACGAACTGTACGTCAACCTGTCGTCGTTCTCGATTTTCCGTCTCGCGCCGGTGCTGGATGCCGTGCGGCTGGTGAAGCCGCACATCCGCATCGTGCGCAACGCGGACAAGACCTACAACTACCAGGACCTCATCGACGAGATCCTCGCCAAACCCTCCGGTGGTCCGACGCCGCCGTTCTCGCTGAACAACATCGAGGTTGTCGACGGCCGCATCGACTTTGACGACCGGCCGGAAAAACTCACCCACAGCATCACCGACCTTGACCTCGGCATTCCCTTCATTTCCAGCCTGCCCTATTACACCGACCTCAAGGTGCAGCCGCGGCTGACCGCCAAGCTGAACGGCAATGCCGTCGGCCTCACCGGCGAAACCAAGCCCTTCAAGGACACGCGCGAGACCACCCTGCGCCTGGATCTGGACGGCCTGCAGTTGTCCAAGTACTTCGACTATTCACCGGTGCCCCTGAAATTCAAGCTGCCGTCCGGCGCACTCGACACGCGGCTCGTGCTCATGGTGTCCACCCGCAAGGAACAGATTTCCACCCTCGCCGTATCTGGTACCGCGGCCATACGCGACCTCGCCGTGCAGTTTCCGGATGGCAAACCCGCCATCGTCTGGAAGTCCCTGGCAATCGAACTCGACAAGGTGGACGCCATTGCGCGCAACGCCGCCGTGAAGAGCGTGCGGCTCGAAGCGCCCGAAGTCGATGTCACGCGGCGCAAGGACGGCGCGATCTCCCTGCTCGCCTTGCTGCCGACGCCCGGTGCCAAGCCTGCGCCCAGGCCCGCCCAACCCTTCGGCTTTACCGTCGGCGAAATCGATCTTTCCGGCGGCCACATCCGCATCGCCGACCTCGTGCCCGAGCGGCCCTTCCACACGACCGTGCAGGACCTCGCGGTCAACGTGAAGAACCTGTCCAACGCTCCCGACACCAAGGCCGACGTCACGCTGGCGCTCGCCACCGAACGCAAGGAAAGCATCAAGCTTACGAGCAAGGTACAACTCGCGCCGCTGGCGGTGGAGGGACGCATCGAGGTCGCCGGGCTGCGCCTCAAGGAGCTCTACCCCTACTACGAGAGCGTGCTCAACCTGGAAGTCGCCGACGGCACGCTCGATCTCGACACGGGACTCGCCATCAGCCTGCCCGACGGCAAGCTCGATGCAAAGCTGACCGCGCTCAATGCCACCATCAATGCGCTGAAGACGCAGTTCCCTGGCGACAAGGAGCCTTTCGGACGGGTGCCGGCGATCGAGGTGCGCAACACCACGGTCGACCTGGCGGCCCGGCTGGTGAGCATGCAGGAGTTCAACGTGCGCCAGCCGGTGGGCGTTGTGGTCAGGGAGCCGGACGGCTCGCTGCGTTTCGCGCGCCTGATCAAGCGCGCCACGGAGCAGGAAGCCAACGCACAGGCACAGGCGCCCGGCACAGACAGCGGGCCGCCGTGGGTGGTCGAAGCCAAACGCTACCAGTTGGTCGACGGTGCCATCACCATCGACGACCGCAGCCTCGCCACGCCCGCCCGCATCGAGTTGTCGAAATTGAACATGACGATCGACAACTTCACGACCGCGCCGGGCAAGAAGCAAACGGTCGCCCTGCGCACGCTCGTCAACACGACCGGCAAGGTTGCGGTGAACGGCAGCATGGTCTCGGGCCCGCAATCGTTGCGCTTAAAGGTAGAGGTCAAGGATCTGCCGCTCGCTCCCTTCCAACCCTACATCGCCAAGCAGGCCGCCGTCGTCCTTACCGGCGGCGCGTTCAACACGGCCGGACAGCTCGAGGTCGACCTGCCCGCGAACGCGGCGCCCGCGGTGCGCTACGCCGGGGAGATCACGGTCGCCGACTTCGCCTCATTGGATAAGACTACGTCGCAGGACCTGCTGAAGTGGCGCTCGCTGTTCCTCGGCGGCATCAAGTTCGACCTCGCACCGCTCGCCGTCAACATCGACGAAATCGCACTATCGGATTTCTACTCGCGATTGATCGTCAATGCGGATGGCACGCTCAACCTGCAGCAGGTGGTGAAGAAGGACGGCGGCAAGCCGCCTCCGCCCGCCGGGGACAAGAACATTGCCGACGCGGCCATTGCCACCGTCAGACCGGACGCTGCGTCCGTCAAGACGGCGGATCCAGGCCCCACGGCCAACCTGCGCGTCGGGCGCATCACCCTGCAGGGCGGCAACATCAACTTCACCGACAACTTCATCAAACCCAACTACTCCGCCAACCTGACCGGCGTCGGCGGTGCCGTCAGCGAGATGACGCCCGACAAGGCGGCCGATGTCGAGCTGCGCGGCAGGATCGACAACACGGCCCCGCTGGAAGTGCTCGGACGCATCAACCCGCTGGGCAAGGACCTGTTCCTCGACATCAAGGCCAGCGCGCGCGACATCGAGCTGTCGCCGTTCACGCCGTACGCGGTCAAGTACGCGGGTTACGGCATCCAGAAGGGCAAGCTGTCGGTCAACATCAAGTACTTCATCGAGAACCGCAAGCTCAACGCCGAGAACAACATCTACCTCGACCAGCTCACCTTCGGCGACAAGATCGACAGTCCCACCGCCACCAAGCTGCCGGTGCTGTTCGCTGTCTCGCTGCTGAAGGACCGCAACGGGGTGATCGACATCAACCTGCCCATCAGCGGCTCGCTCGACGACCCGCAGTTTTCCATCGGCGGTGTCATTGTCCGTGTCATCGTCAACCTGTTCGTCAAAGCGGTGACTTCGCCCTTCGCGCTGATCGGCGCCATGTTCGGCGGCAGCGAGGAACTGGCCTATATCGAATTCGCACCCGGCACGGCCCGTCTGGACGCGGCGGGCGACGCCAAGACCAAGACGCTGATCAAAGCGCTGACCGACCGGCCCGCGCTCAAGGTGGATGTCACGGGCCGTGTCGATCCGGCCGCCGACCGCG
>CAZXNF010000483.1:0-3122 GCA_964641785.1 uncultured Streptomycetaceae bacterium
GGCTGACGACGCTGCCGGTCAGGGTGTCGATCTTTTTCTGCGCTTCGTCGATGGTCGCCAGGCGCTGCATGACGGACACGAAGGTCTCATTGGTTTTCTTGAAGCCTTCGTCGAGGCGTTCGTTCACCCGGCCCGCGATTTCTCCCAGTCGCTCGTCGATGCGCGCGTTGAGCAAGGCGGTGGTCTCGGCCAGCTGCTGCAGCATGCGCTCGCGGCTGTCGCCGAGATTCTGCGTAAGGGCCAGCTGCAAGGTGTGCAGCGTGTCACGGCCCTGGCGCGCATCCTCGGCCAGGGCGACCCGCAGTCTTTCCTGATTGTCCGCCGCGGCGGTCGCCAGACGGTCGCTCTGGCGGGCCAGGCCCTCATGCAGGCTGCCCAGCTGTTCGCGGTGCTGCTCCAGCGCCCGCGTTTCCAGCCGCCGCGCCGTGACCGCCAGGCGCCAGAGCAGCCCCCCCAGCACGGCGGCCAGGAGGCTACCCGCGAGCACCCATGCAATGTCGGTCATGATGGCGCGCGAGTATATAGCGGAAGACCGGGAGCCCCCAGTTGAGTCAGCCCGCACGCCGAAGTCCCGACGCTAGAGCTGGAATTGGCTGGTGCCTGACGGCGAGGTGCGTATGATGCGACCTGCCCCGGCAGCAACTGCCGCAAGGTATTCAAGCGATTAGCATCGAAACCGGGAAAAGTTGGCACTTCCCATTGCTTGGCATTGATTTTGCTGAAAAAAGAAAGATGATTGCCCCTGTGCCCAAATCGCCTGCCCCCGGACTGCCCGCCGGTCCCGCCATCTATACGCTCGACATGATCGAGACGGCGGTCACGGCGGAGCCGCCGCTGACGATCGGGGTCTTCGGCTCTCTGCGCCTGCACTCGCACTTCCAGCCGATCTTCAGCCTCGCCCACGGCCGGGTGGTGGGCTACGAAGCGCTGCTGCGACCGGCCACGCGCACGGGCATGCCCATCTCCCCGCTCGAGGCCTTCGCGCTGGCTGCCGGCCCGGCCGAGTCCGTGCTGCTGGACCGGCTGTGCCGCACCATCCACGTCCGCAACTTCGTGGCCCAGCCGGAGAACCCGAACTGGCTGTTCCTCAACGTCAACCCGCATGTGATCTCCGATGGCCGCCGCTACGGCCGCTTCTTCACCGATCTGCTGGAACGCTACAAGATCCCGCCGCAACGCGTGGTGATCGAGATTCTGGAGTCGGAGGTGACCGACGAGGGGCGCCTGTCGACAGCGGTCGAGTTCTACCGCGGCCTGGGCTGCCTGATCGCGATCGACGACTTCGGGGCGGGCCATTCCAACTTTGACCGCATCTGGCGGCTGAAGCCGCACATCGTCAAGCTCGACCGCTCGCTCGTCGCGCAGGCCGCCAAAGACCAGATGGTCCGGTTGGTGATGCCGCGCATCGCCTCGATGATCCACGAGGCCGGCTCGCTGGTGCTGATGGAAGGCGTCGAGACTGAATACGAGGCCATGATCGCCATGGACGCAGATGTCGACTTCGTGCAAGGACACTGGTTCGGCCCGCCCGCGCCCGCGCTGGCCCAAGGCCCGCTGAAAGGCGCCGAGTTCGACACCCTGTTCGAGCGTTTCCAGCGGGTCAACGCCCTCGAGCGCAACGCCTACCAGGCCGATATCGCCCCTTACGTGCGTGCCATCAACATCTCCGCCCTGCAGCTCAAGGCGGGCGATTCGCTCGGGGTCGCGTCCAAAAAATTCCTGGAATTGCCCAGCGCCGACCGCTGCTACATCCTCGACACCGCCGGCATGCAGATCACGCCGAGCCTGCTGTCGCCGGAGATCCACGCCGACGCCGATCCGCGTTTCGCGCCGGTGGCCGACGTGCAGGGTGCGAACTGGTCGCGCCGCCACTTCTTCCGCCGCGCCATCGCGCAGCCGGAGCGCGTGCATATCACCCGCCCCTACCTCTCGGTCACCAACATCATGCAGTGCGTGACGGTCTCGATCGCCGTCAAGGTCGGCGCCGAGACGCGGGTGCTGTGCGGCGACATCCGCTGGAACGAGAAATTCTCGGCCAGCGACAAGACGGTCGATACCGCCATCCGCTGAACCACCCGCCGCGCCCCGCGCGACCGGCGTCCTGTCTCCAGCCATCACGCGAGGCGCCGCAGCGTCTCCAGCGGCGGCACCGCCAGCAGGCGGCGCGTGCCCGCCAGACCTGCCACCGTCACACAGACCGCGCCGATGACGGTACCCGTCAGCCACACCCAGGGATCGAGCGTGAACGGCACGTTGAGCACTTTCCACGCAATCAGCCAGCCCGCGCCCGTGGCGCCCAGCGCGGCCAGCAGCCCCGCCAGAGCCCCCAGCGCCGCGAACTCCGCCAGGAAGGCCCGCGTGACCTGCCGTCGGCTCGCGCCCAGCGTGCGCATGAGCGTGGCCTCGTAGAGCCGCTCGTCCTGTGTCGCGACCAATGCGGCGTAGAGCACGGCGATGCCGGCGGCGAGCGTGAACAGGAAGACGAACTGCACCGCCGCGACCACCTGGTCCATCATCCGCTGCACCTGCCCCAGCACCTGGGCGACGTCGATCACCAGCACGTTCGGGAAGCGCTTCACCAGCGCGCTCAGCAAGGCGGTGCGGTCGGATGCAAGGTGGAAGCTCGACACGTAGTTCGCGGGGTACGCATCCAGCAGCCCCGGCGGCGCGATGACGAAGAAGTTGACGTTGAAGGAATCCCAGTCGACCTTGCGCAGATGGGTCACGGCGGCCGACACCGGCACGCCCGCCACGTCGAAGGTCAGCCGGTCGCCCAGTTTCACGTTGAGCGTTTTGGCCAGCCCCTCCTCCATCGAGAACTGGCGCGGATCCGGCTTCGCCTCGGTCCAGAACCGGCCGCCGACGCTCTGGTTGTCGCGCGCGAGCGTGCTACCCCAGGACAGGTTGAACTCGCGCTCGGTCAGGCGCCGCGCCCGTTCGTCCGCGTATTCGGCCGGCATCACCAGGGTGTCATTGATGGGCGTCAGAGGCGCGCGCACCATCGGGTGGAAATGCGGCGCCGGGAGGCCCTCGGCCACGAGGAACTTTTCCAGCGGGGCCACTTGGTCCGGCTGCACGTTGACGAGGAAGCGGTTAGGCGCGTCCGCCGGCAACGTGCAGCC
>CAZXNF010000484.1:0-548 GCA_964641785.1 uncultured Streptomycetaceae bacterium
GCCATCGTGGGCGCGGTCGCGGCGGGCTGTGGCGCGATCCTGCTCGACCTGCATGGTGCGATGGTGGCGGAGGGCGTGGATGACGGCGAGGGCGAACTGCTGGCGCGCATCCGCGCGGTCGCCCCGCGGACACCGTTGGCCGTGGCGCTGGACCTGCACGGGAATATCTCGGACCGCACGATCGCGCTGGCGGATGTGGTGGTCGGGTTCAAGACTTACCCGCACGTGGACATGGTGGAGACCGGCGCGCATGCCGGACGGCTGCTGTTCGGCATGATCGACAACGGCCGCAAGCCGGCGCTGGCGATCGCGCGGCCCGGTGTGTTGGCGCAGACGCTGCGCCAGAACACGGAAATCCCCGGTGCGATGCGCGACGTGGTCGAGGCTGCGCGCGCCTGCGAACGCGAGGGTGCGCTGGCGGCGTCGGTGTTCGGCGGGTTTTTCCTGGCGGATATCCCGGATGCGGGCATGAGCGTGGTGGTGGCCGCGGAGGATGCCGTGCGCGCGCAGGCATGGGCGGATCGGATCAGCGGGGTGGCCCGCGCGCG
>CAZXNF010000484.1:558-3116 GCA_964641785.1 uncultured Streptomycetaceae bacterium
AGAAGCCGCTGGCGGAATCGGTGGCGGAAGCGAAGCGCATCAAGGACGGGCTGGTGCTGCTGCTCGACCACGGCGACAACTGCATGTCGGGCGGCACCTGCGACACCATGGACGTGCTGGCCGAATGCCTGCGGCAGGGCTTGACCAATATCGGGGTCGGACCGACTTGCGATCCAGCCGCGGTCGCGCAACTGATCGAGGCGGGCGTCGGGACCACGGTGGAGGTCGACGTCGGCAACAAGCTGCCGATACCGCGGATCGGCCTCGCAGGTAGGACGCCACTTCGCCTGACCGGCCGGGTTAAGGCGGTGAGCGACGGCGAGTACACGATCACCGGGCCGATCTACCGCGGCACCCG
Source organism: uncultured Streptomycetaceae bacterium (assembly GCA_964641785.1). Classification (GTDB taxonomy): domain Bacteria; phylum Pseudomonadota; class Gammaproteobacteria; order Burkholderiales; family SG8-41; genus CAZXNF01. The sequence continues at coordinate 917 of CAZXNF010000484.1, forward strand.
TTGCTACATGGGGCGCACGGTGCTGCTGGACATTGGGCCCGCCGAGATTGTTTTGACCGAACAGACCCAGGAGCCGTGGGACGTCGGTGTTTTCGGGTGCGTGGGGCTTGATCCGTTCAGCAAGCGCTATCTGGTCCTCAAGTCGCGCATGTACTACCGTCCGGTGTTCGGCCCCGGGGCGGTGGCCGTGATCGAATGTGCCAGTGCGGGATGCTGCGCTTCCGACCTGTCGCAGTACGCGTTTGGCCGGCTGCGGCGGCCAATCTACCCTCTCGATCCCTAGCCTGCACCGGTCGGGCGCTGGATGCTCCATCCGGGTGCGGCCGGCCGGCACTGGCCACCCACCCGGTGCGTAGCGATGTAAGATAGCAGGGAACACCGGCAGGCAGCCGGGCAACGTCGTGGCGCGGCATCCGGCGGGTACTCTACTTGCTTGATGACACGCATTCTTTTCGATCATTTTCGCAGGGAGGCAGACATGATCCGATCGTTCCGTTCCGTTACGGGCGCCTGTGCGGTGGTAGCGCTGGCCATGGCCGGCGCCACGCTGTCCGGCGCCGCGCTTGCCCAGCAGAAGGTCCTGAAATTCATCCCGCAGGCCGACCTGCGGATCCTCGATCCGATCGCCACGACCGCGTATATCACGCGCAACCATGGCTACATGGTCTACGACACGCTGTTTGCGACCGACGCCAAGTTCCAGGTCAAGCCGCAGATGGTGGAGAAGTACGAGCTCAGCAAGGACAAGCTGACCTATACGTTCACGTTGCGGGACGGTCTCAAGTTCCATGACGGCGTGCCGGTGAAGTCGGCCGATTGCATCGCCTCGCTGGAACGCTGGGCCAAGCGCGACGCGCTCGGCCAGAAGCTGGCGGAAAACACCGAGGCGTGGACCGCGGTCAACGACAAGACCTTTCGGCTGAAGCTCAAGAAGCCGTTCGCGCTGACGCTGGACGCGCTGGCGAAACCGTCTTCGAACGTGCCGTTCATCATGCCCGAGCGGATCGCGAAGACGGATCCGTTCAAGAACATTGAAGATCCGACCGGTTCCGGCCCGTTCAAGATGGTCAAGGAAGAATGGGTGCCGGGCAGCAAGGTGATCTACGTCAAGAACACCGATTATGTGCCGCGCAAGGAACCGCCGTCCTGGGCGTCCGGCGGCAAGGTGGTCAAGGTCGACCGCGTCGAGTGGATCTACATTCCGGATTCGGCGATTGCCGCCGCGGCGCTCAGCGCCGGCGAAGCCGACTGGTGGGAGCAACTCCCGCCCGACCTGATTCCGCTGCTGCGCAAGAACAAGGACATCAAGGTCGAGAACATCGATCCGCTCGGCTCGATGGGCCTGATCCGTTTCAACCACATCCAGCCGCCGTTCAACAACGTCAAAATGCGCCAGGCGCTGTTGTACGTCGTCAACCAGCAGGATTACCTGCTGGGCATCGCCGGCGACGTCAAGAACGGCCGCACCTGCTATTCGTATTTCGTGTGCGGCACGCCGCTGTCGTCCGAGACCGGTGCGGAGGCGCTGAAAGGCAAGCGCGACTTCGACAAGGCCAAGAAGCTGATCGCCGAATCCGGCTACAAGGGCGAGAAGGTCGTGATCATCTCGGCCACCGATCAGCCGATCGTGCACTCGCAATCCCTGCTGACCACCGAACTGCTGCGCAAGCTGGGCGTCAACGTCGAGTTGCAGGCCGGTGACTGGGGCACCCTGATCACGCGCCGCACCTCCAAGGAGCCGGTCGAGAAGGGCGGCTGGTCGATCTTCCATACCTGGCTGGTCGGCCCCGATCTGACGTCCCCGGCGGTGAACTTCGCGATCCGCGGTTCCGGCGAGAAGGGCTGGTTCGGCTGGGCCAACGATCCCAAGGTTGAAGAGTTGCGCGAAGCCTGGTTCGCGACGACGGATGCGGCGAACTCGAAGAAGGCCGCCGAAGCGGTGCAGCGGCAGGCCTTTGAATTCGTGCCGTACGTGCCAACCGCGCAGTTCATCCTGCCGACGGCGTATCGCACCAATTTGTCGGGCCTGATCGTGGCGCCGGTCGCGTTCCTGTGGAACGTAGAGAAAAAATAGGCGGTACGCGGCGCTCGTATCGGTGTTCGCCTATGTAGTCCGAAGACTGTTTGCGACCATCGTCGTCATGGCGGTGGTCGCCTTCTTCGTCTTTTCGCTGCTCTATCTCACGCCCGGCGACCCGGC
>CAZXNF010000485.1:0-3113 GCA_964641785.1 uncultured Streptomycetaceae bacterium
GCGCGATGAACTCCTTGACCGATTGCGCCGGCAGGCTGGGCGTGACCACCAACACGTTCGGGCTCGACGCGCACAGGCCGATGGGCGTGAAGTCCCGGACCGGGTCGTAGCCGAGCTTCGAATACAGCGAGGCGTTGATCGCATGCGTGCCAGCGGTCACCAGCATCACCGTATAACCATCGGGCGGGCTGGCCTTGGTCAGCTCGGCGGCAATGGTGCCGCCGGCGCCGCCGCGGTTGTCGATCACGATGTTCTGCTTGAACAGCTCGGCCATCTTCGGCGCAAGGGCGCGCGGGATGATGTCGCCCGCGTTGCCGGGCGCGAAGGGGGCAATGACGCGCAGCGGGCGATTCGGAAAAGCATCATCGGCAGCCAGTACGGGCATGGCCAGCGTGCAACCCGCCAGCAGCGCGATCGCGTTCTTCATGGTTTCCTCCATTGGCCTGCGTCTTTTGAATGCCGCCGACAGCGTAATCGTGCAGCCTGCCGGTTCGTTGCTGCGGCCGAGCACTAACCACGAATATACGCTTCCCGGCCTGCCCCTGAGGCCGCAGCGGCAGCGGTGACCGATCGGCGCGCGGGGCGGCCTGGCGGACGGTCAAGGGGAAAAACTGCGTGCCGCCGGACCCGGGCGAATCGATAGGGCCTGAGCCGGCCCTGGCTCAGTCAGCCGTTGCGCCGGAGGCCTTCACCACCCGCGCCCACTTGGGAATCTCGCTCTTGATGTAAGCCGAAAACTCTTCCGGCGTGCTGGTGAGCGGGTCGACTCCAACGGCGGCAAGTCGCTTCAGGGTGTCCGCGTCCTGCAGGGCGGCGTTCAGGGTCTTGTTCAGTTTCGCGACGATGGGCCTGAGCATCCCGGCAGGCCCGACAAACCCGTACCAGGCCACCGCTTCGAAACCCGGCAGCGTTTCACTCACGCTGGGCACGTCAGGAATCGCAGGGTGCCGTTTCGCGCTGGTGACGGCAAGGCCGCGCAGCTTGCCGGACTTTACGACCTGGATCGAGGACGAGAGGCTCGCGAACAGGAACTGAACGCGGCCGCCAATGACATTGGTCATCGCCTCACCGGAGCCCTTGAAAGGAATGTGCACGGTGCTCACCCCCGCCATGACGTTGAAGAGTTCGCCGGAGAGATGGACGGTGGTGCCGACGCCGGAAGAGGCGAAATTCAGTTCACCCGGCTTCGCTTTGGCGAGAGCGATGAGGTCCTTGACGGACTGCGCCGGCAACTGCGGGCTGACGACCAGCAGGTTGGGGCTGGAGGACGCCAGTCCGATGGCCGTGAAGTCGCTGACGGGATTGAACGCAAGCTTTCGGTAGAGTGTTGCGTTGATCGCGTGCGTGCCGGCGGTCACGCACATGATCGTATAACCGTCGGGCGGACTGGCTCGCGTGAGTTCCGAGGCGATATTCCCGCCCGCACCCGGCCGGTTATCGATGACGAAGTTCTGGTTCAGGGCCTCACCCATCCTGGCGCTGACGGTTCGCGCCAGGATGTCCGTCGCGCCACCTGCTGCATTGGGTACTAGCACCCGAACCGGTCGCAACGGGTAGGGCTGGCCTTGCGCGGCTGCGTCCACGCTCCCCGAGTACGACAGCAGAGCGGCCAGGACGAGAGGCGAGAAAGTGGTTTGATACAAGCCTTGCATAAAGCGCAAGCCTCCAACGGGAAACGGGTTACTCGACGCATTCACCGCCCGGCATGGGCGGTGAATGCAGTGGATGGCAATGGATGCTGACAGCGGGAGCTGCCGGCGCATCGCCCTCAGTCCGGCTTGGCGCCGGAATCCTTGATCGCCTTGCCGTACTTCGGGAGGTCCGCGCGGATGATGTCGACGACCTGCTGGGGCGCGCCGCCGATGACGGTGGCACCGAGTCCGACGAGGCGTTCCTGGAACGCCGGCTCCTTCAGGACCTTGTTGATTTCCGTGTTGAGCCTGTCGACGATGGGCTTGGGCAGACCTGCGGGCCCGAGCACGCAGTACCAAGGCAACACTTCCACCTTGAAGCCGCTTTCCAGCAGCGTCGGCACGTCCGGCATGACCGGCGAGCGCGTGGGCGAGGTAACGGCGAGCGGTCGCAAGCGGCCCGTTTTGACGAACGTGACGACGCCGGGCATGTTGGCGAAAGTGAAGGACAGGTGGCCGCCCATCAGGTCGATCAGCGCCGGCCCGTCGCTCTTGTACGGCACATGCGTGGCGCGCATGCCGGTCACGCTCTTGAAGATCTCCGCAGTGAGGTGCCCGGTGCCGCCGGTGCCGGACGAACCGTGATTGAGTTTGCCGTCCTGCGCCATGCCGTAGGCGAGAAACTCTTTTACGTTCTTCGCGGGGAACGCCGGGGCGACGACCAGTACGGACGGCACGCCGCCGATGGCGACGATCGGGGTGAAGTCCTTGAGCGGATCGTAGGGGAGGTCGGGAAACAGGCCGGGGTTGATCGCATGCGAGGCATTGGTCGCCGTGAGGAGCGTGTAGCCGTCGGGGGTGGCCTTGGCCACGATCATGGAGCCGATGATCGCGCTCCCGCCCGCCCGGTTGTCGACGATCACCGACTGGCCCAGGGTTTCCGACAGGCGGGCGGCGAGCAGGCGGGAGACGATGTCGGTGCCGCCGCCGGGCGCGTTCGGCACGACCAGGCGGATGGGGCGGGAAGGATAAGGTTGGCTCTGCGCGAGCGCGGTCGTGCAGCCTGTGAGGGCGAGCAGAAGGGCGAGCGCGGCACGGGCAACCAGCGTCTGCGATGTCTGATACGCAAGCTTCATGCAACAACCTCCGCAATATTCATGGCGTGATGGAAATCCCGGCGGGCGGCGTGCTTCATGCCGCTGCGCGGGCGCCAGCCGGGGCCGGCGCGAACAGTCGTCCGAGGGGAATGCCCTCGAGCGGCGCCTGCAGGTGCTGCAGGGCGATCCACAGCGTGCAGGCGTTGGACGAGGTGACGGGGACGCCGAGCTCGCGCTCGAGCGCCGCGATCTGGTCCATCGTCAGCAGATTCGTGCAACTGATGAAGACGGCATCGCAGCCCTTGATCTGCGCGCGGTGGGACAGCACGCGCTCGGCGACCTGTTCGGAGGAGATATCGCGGATCTGCACGGTGTCCGTGCAGCG
>CAZXNF010000486.1:0-3110 GCA_964641785.1 uncultured Streptomycetaceae bacterium
CTCTCCGTCACGATCCCCGCACGATGCAAAGGCAGCGATGAATCCCGAGAAAATCAAGGTTCGCATCACCGAAAACGGCCAGACGATGGACGTCGTGGTCCTCAATAAACGCGCCGACCACATCGAGGTCGTACTCGGCGAGGGCATCCACAACGTCAAGTGCCAGCTCTCGCCGACCCGCAACGGCATGGCCTACGCCGGCAGCGCGCTCGGCCGCGAGATCGTCTATGAACGCAGTCGCGCGCAGGTGCAGGCTGATCTCGACATCCTCAATCCCCACGTGCGCAAGGGCCGGCCGCACTGACGCCGGCACGCTTCGACCGATGAGCCATCCCAATATCCTGAACGATGACGGCGCCCTGCGGTCGCTGTTCGAGCAAACCAAAACCATCGCCGTACTCGGCATCAAGACCGAAGCCCAGTCGGACCAGGCCGCCTTCTACGTTCCGCAGTACCTGCAGGCGGCGGGATTCGAGGTCATTCCGGTGCCGGTCTATTACCCGGAGGTCACGAAGATCCTCGGCCGGCCCGTCTATCGCACGCTGACCGCCATTCCGGATTCCATCGACCTCGTGAACGTGTTCCGGCGCCCCGCGGATATTCCTGCGCATCTGGACGACATCCTGGCAAAGAAACCGAAGGCGGTGTGGCTGCAACTGGGCATCCGCAACGATGCAGTCGCCGCCACACTGGCAGCCGCCGGCATCCAGGTGGTGCAGGATCGCTGCATAATGGTGGACCACCGCGTCCTGCTCGGGCATTGACCGACTACGGAGTGCCAAGCACGGCGGCACAATAGCACCGGAAGCAAAGCGCGCGGACAGCGCAGACAGACCGTTCCGGCATGCCGGGCCGCATCGCCGGCAGCGAATGCGCTACATTCGGAGGATGAACGGCGCCGAATCCCTCGTTCGCACTCTCCTCGCCGCCGGCATCGATACCTGCTTTGCCAATCCCGGCACCTCCGAAATGCACTTCGTCGCGGCGCTCGACCGTGTGCCCGGCATGCGCTGCGTGCTGGGCCTGGCGGAAACCGTGGTGGCCGGCGCCGCCGACGGTTACGGCCGCATGGCGGACAAGCCGGCGGCCACGCTCCTGCACTGCGGTCCCGGGCTGGCCAACGGCCTGGCGAACCTGCACAACGCGAAGCGGGCGTTTTCGCCCATCGTCAACATCGTCGGCGACCACGCCACCACCCACCGCCAATACGACGCGCCGCTCGCTGCGGACACTGAGGAACTCGCGCGCACCATGTCGCGCTGGGTGCGCACCAGCACCACGGCGCAGGTCGTCGCCGCCAACGGTGCGATGGCGGTGCAAGCCGCGCGGACGGCGCCGGGCGGCGTCGCCACCCTCATCCTGCCGGCGGATACCGCGTGGAACGAGGCGGGCGGACCGGCTGCACCACTCGCCGTCCCGGCACGCCGCGCCGTCGCCGCCGAGACCATTGCCGAGCTCGCCGCCGCATTGCGGCGCAAGGAATCGACCCTGCTCGTCCTGTCCGGGCCCGCGCTGCGTGAAGGCGCGCTGCGCACCGCGCAGCGCATCGCCACCGCCACCGGCGCGAAGCTGATGGCGCCCACGCAGGTGGCGCGCATGGCGCGCGGCCGCGGGCGCGTGCCGGTGGACCGCATTCCCTACGTGGTGGACCGCGCGATCGAGGTCCTGAAGCCTTTCCGCCACCTCGTGCTGTGCGCGGCGAAAGCGCCGGTCGGCTTCTTCGCCTATCCCGGCAAACCCGGGACGCTGTGGAACCCAGAGGCCACCGTGCATACGCTCGCGCAGCCCGAAGAGGATGTCGCGGGCGCCCTTGAAGCACTGGCGGAGGCGCTCGGTGCGCCGAAGGCCATTGCGATCCCCGATCCCGGCCCTTCGCCCGCGCCGGCCAGCGGCCGCTTTACGCCCGAAGGTCTCGGCGCCAGCATCGCCGCACTGCTCCCCGAACACGCGATCGTGGCAGAAGACGCGGTGACGTCTGGGCGCGGACTGTTTCCGCCCACCTTCGCCGCCGCCCCGCACGACTGGATCCAGCTCACCGGCGGCGCGATCGGCGACGCGCTGCCGATGGCCGTCGGCGCGGCGGTGGCCTGCCCCGACCGCAAGGTCGTCGCGCTGTGCGCCGACGGCGCGGGTATGTACTCGCTGCAGGCGCTGTGGACGCAGGCACGCGAGCAACTGAACGTCGTCAACGTGATCTTCGCCAACCGCGCCTACGCCATCCTGCGCGGCGAGCTGACCGCGGTGGGCGCCGCGCCCGGCAAGGCCTCGGCGGAACTGTTCGACCTCGGCCGGCCGAACCTCGACTGGGTGCTGCTCGCCCGCGGCATGGGCGTGGAAGGCACGCGCGTGGAAACCTTCGAGGCGTTCAACGACGTTTTCCGCGCGGCCTGCGCGCCTTCACACCGCGGGCCCTTTCTGATCGAGTTCGTGATTTAGCCTTCGCGCCCGCGCGTCCTGAGGCGCTACAGTAACAAGACTGACCTGGAGGAGGAGAGATGAACATCCGCAATCGGCTCGGACTGGCGGCCGCCTTCATGTGCGCCTTGCAAGCATTGACCGTTTCCGTTGCCCGCAGCGCGGACGGGGCTGCCTGGCCGGCACGCCCGGTGCGGATGGTGGTGCCGTACGGCGCCGGCAATCAGGCCGACCAGGTCGCACGCGTGCTGGCGGAGCATCTCTCCCAGCGCTGGAACCAGCGCGTGGTGGTGGACAACGTGCCCGGTGCCGGCGGCGCGCTCGGCACCGCGCAGCTTGTGCGTGCACCGGCGGACGGCTATACCCTCGGCGTCGTCGCGGTGGCGGCGCTGGCGATCACGCCGCATCTGACGAAACCCCCGCCCTACGACCCGCCGCGCGATCTCACGCCGATCGCCGGCGTCACCGCTTCGCGTACCTTCCTCGTCGTCCGTGCCGACCTGCCCGCGCACAGCCTCGCGGAGTTCGTCGCGCTCGCGCAGGCGCGGCCTGCGGACAAGCTGCTCGTCTACTACTCGGCCGGCAACGGCACCATTCCGCACCTGAACACGGAACTCCTCGCCCGTACGCTCGACTTCCGCGCGCTGCATGTTCCCTACCGCGCGAGCAGCGCGGGCGTGATCGACCTCATCGCC
>CAZXNF010000487.1:0-3106 GCA_964641785.1 uncultured Streptomycetaceae bacterium
GCGCTGGGTCGGCCACGACGCCGTCGCGGTGCTCGACGGCGGACTCGGTGCGTGGCAGCAGGCCGGTCATCCCGTGAGCGCTGACACCCGCGCGCCGCAGCCGGGGCGCTTCACCGGCGCGCCGCGTCCGCTGGCAGTGGATGCCGCCTTCGTCGCCGCGCATCTGGACGACGGTACGATGCGCCTCGTCGATGCCCGCGCGCCCGACCGCTTCCATGGCGAAAACGAAACGCTCGATCCGGTGGGCGGGCACCTTCCCGGCGCGGTGAACCGCTTCTTCAAGGACAACCTCGCCGCTGACGGCCGCTTCAAGTCGGCGGCGGCCCTGCGTGGCGAGTTCGCCGCGCTGCTCGGCGAAACAGCGCCCGCGCAGGTCGTGCAGCAATGTGGCTCCGGCGTCACCGCCTGCCACAACCTGCTGGCGATGGAGTACGCAGGGCTCGCGGGCTCGCGCCTGTACGCAGGCTCGTGGAGCGAGTGGTGCGCCGCCCCCGCGCGGCCGGTGGCGCGCTGACGCCCGCGTGGGCGCTGCGGATCTTCTCCTCTGTCTCCACGCGGCATTCGTTGCCTTCGTGGTCGGCGGGCTGGTCCTGACCGTCGTCGGTGCGTGGCGGGACTGGCACTGGGTGAGAAACCGGCGCTTCCGCCTCAGCCATCTGGCCGCCATCGTCTTCGTTGCACTCGAAGCGCTGGCCGGCATCACCTGCCCGCTGACCGTCTGGGAGGACGCCCTGCGCGGCCACGCGCGCCCGGACGGCTTTGTCGCGGACTGGGTCTCGCGCCTGCTCTACTGGGACCTGCCGGCGTGGGTGTTCATCGCGCTGTATTGCGCGTGGGCCGCGCTGACGGTAGCGGCCTGGCGCTGGATACCGCCGCGCCCACGGCCGCTTGAATGAAAACGGGGCGCCGCAGCGCCCCGTGGGAAAAACGGAACCGGAGGCCGCTCAGGCCAGGGTGTCGCCCCAGATATTGCGCGCCCAGCCCCAGGCGTAGACGCCCTCGAGTTCGCTCGGTTTGTCCGACACGCCGCCGGAACCCGGCACCACCAGCATCGTCGCCTTGCCGGCGTCGTACTGGTGCACCGAGGCCACATGCACCACGTTCTTCGCGTCAACGAAGCTGTAGCAGGTGTTGAGGATCACGGGTACCGCATCGGCAGGCTGGCCGCGCAGCAACGCAACCACCGCCGCCGCGCACACGCGGCCGTGCTGGTTGGCCATGGTCGCGGACTTCGGCATCAGCGGCGCAGACAGGGTCGCATCGCCCAGAATGTGGATGCCGGGCACCTTGATGGACTCGTAGGTCCGCCAGTCGATCTCGCACCAGCGATTGTTGGCGGTGATCACGCCCGCGCTCGCGGCGATCGCGCCCGCACGCTGCGGTGGCACCACGTTCAGCACCGAGGCCTGCACCTTGTCGCCGATCAGGATCGCGCTGTTGGTCTTCGCGTCCACGTCCTGCAGTTCGGCGTTGGCGCGGTACTCGATCATGCCCTTGTACTGCCCGTTCCAGACGCCGAGGAACAGGCCCTTCTTCGACACGATGTCCGGGTTGCCGTCCAGCACGATGATCTTGGACTTGGGCTTGGCGCGCTTGAAGTAGTCGGCGACCTGGCACACGCGCTCGTAGGGGCCCGGCGGGCAACGGTACGGTGCGGTCGGGATGGCCAACGCGTAGACCCCGCCATCCGGCATCGCTTCCAACTGCTTGCGCAGCGCCAGCGTTTGCGGACCGGCCTTCCAGGCATGCAACACACGCTCCTGCGCGGCCGCATTGTTGAGACCGCGCAGGGTGTCGTAAGTGAAATCCACGCCGGGCGACAGGATCAGCCGGTCGTAGGCCAGGGTTGCGCCCGAGGCGAGACGAACTTCGCGCTTGGCCGCGTCGATGCCCGTCGCGCTGTCGCGCACTACTTTGATGCCACGCTTCTTGAGGCCATCGTGCGTGAACGTCAGGTCCTTCAGCTCGGCATTGCCGCCAAGCACGAGGTTGCTCATCGGGCAGGAAATGAAGGTCGCCTCGCGCTCGACCACGGTCACGTCGAAATCAGGCGCATACATCTTGACGTACTTCGCGGCCGTCGCACCGCCGTAGCCGCCGCCCACCACCACCACCTTCGGCCCACCACCACCACCACCACTGCCCGCGCAGCCGGACAGCGCCGCCAGCGCGCCCGTGGCGGACGCCCATTGCATGAACTCGCGTCGTGAAAGCGTCATGGCGGGCTCCTATTTCGCGGCGGGCGCGGCAGCGGCCGGGCCCGGATTGACGCTGGCGAAGTAACCGGCAATCAGCGCAAGCTGGGCATCGGTATAGCCCTTGGCCAGCTGATGCATGACGGTGGCCGGCCGCTTGCCGTCCCGGAACTCCCGCATCTGCTGCAACAGGTATTCCCGGTTCTGGCCCGCCAGCGCCGGCGGCACGCCGCCGACGCTGCGGCCGTCGGTGCCATGGCAGGTGAAGCAGGTCGCGGCCAAACCACGCGCGGTCTGCGGATTCTGCGCGTGCGCGATGCCGGCCGTTCCGGCCAGGGTTGTTGCGAGCGCGAGCGCCGCTGGCAAGCGGGTGCGCATCCGGGGATCAGTCATCACTGCCTCCTTGAATTTCGCCGGCGGGACTGTCCGGCGGACGATGGGTGTTGAACGGGCGATGATACGGGGCTCTGGAGGCCACCTTTGTAACCATTGATTCTAAGCTTATCCTGGCGTCGGCCAAAAGAAATCCCCCGGGACATCGCCGGGGTGACGGCGATGCAGCGGGGGATCGGCATGCGGCCGGATCCGGCGACGTCAGGTCAGGCTGGCTTCCGGCGTGGCCTCGTCGGCGAACAGCAACTGGACCTTGTCCTCGCCCTCCACATCGACCGTGACCTTGCCGCCGTTCGCCAGGCGGCCAAACAGCAGTTCGTCGGCGAGTGCCTTGCGCACGGTGTCCTGGATCAGCCGCGCCATCGGCCGCGCGCCCATCAGCGGATCGAAGCCCTTCTTCGCCAGATAATCCTTGAGCCGCTGCGTAAAGGTGATCTCCACCTTCTTCTCGGCCAGCTGCTCTTCCAGCTGCATGAGGAACTTGTCGACCACGCGCAGGATGATCTGCGGATCGAGCG
>CAZXNF010000488.1:0-3100 GCA_964641785.1 uncultured Streptomycetaceae bacterium
ACATGGTATAAAGCGCCTGCTTTTCATCGCCCCGCAGACCCCGCGACTCCGCCCACCCCACCCGCGCCTCTTCCCGTATGCCGTTCGGCTTCTACATCATCATGGCGGCGCAGTTTTTCTCGTCGCTGGCCGACAACGCGTTGCTGGTGGCCGCCATCGCCCTGCTGATCCTGTCGGACTCGCCGGCGTGGATGACCCCGCTGCTCAAGTTTTTCTTCACGGTCGCCTACGTGGTCCTGGCGCCTTTCGTCGGCGCCTTTGCGGATGCCCTGCCCAAGGGCCACGTGATGTTCATCAGCAACCTGATCAAGATCGCGGGCTGCCTGCTGATGCTGTTCGGCATCGACCCGCTGCTCGCCTACGGCGTGGTCGGCGTCGGCGCCGCGGCGTATTCGCCGGCCAAGTACGGCATCCTCACCGAACTGCTGCCGCACGAACGGCTGGTGGTCGCCAACGGCTGGATCGAGGGCCTCACCGTCAGTTCCATCATCCTCGGCACGCTGCTCGGCGGCGTGCTGATCAGCACCACGCTGTCCTCGCGTCTGCTGGCGATCGACCTGCCGCAAATCGATACCCACATCGACACGGCCCCGGAGATCGCCATCGCGCTGATCGTGATGTTCTACGTGATCGCCGCCGCCTTCAACCTGTGGGTGCCGGACACCGGCGTCGAACGCCGCGTACCGGACCGCAATCCCCTGGCGATGGTCAGCGAGTTCGCGCACTGCGTGAAGCTCCTGTGGACGGACAAGCTCGGCCAGATCTCGCTCGCGGTGACAACACTGTTCTGGGGTGCCGGCGCGACCCTGCAATTCATCGTGCTGAAATGGGCAGAAGTCGCCCTTGGCTACACGCTGTCGCAGGCCACCATGCTGCAGGGCGTCTGCGCCATCGGCATCGCGGCCGGCTCCGTGCTCGCCGCCCGGTTCATCCCGCTCAACCGCGCCACCCGCGTGCTGCCATTGGGCATCGCGATGGGCGTCGTGGTCATGGCGATGAACTTTGTCACCCTGCTGCCGGTCGCGCTGGTCCTGATGGTCATCGTCGGCGGGCTCGCCGGGTTCTTCGTGGTGCCGATGAACGCCCTTCTGCAGCACCGCGGCCACATCCTGATGGGTGCCGGGCACTCGATCGCGGTCCAGAACTTCAACGAGAATCTGTCGATCCTCACCATGCTGGCCATTTACGCGCTACTGATCAGCCTCGACGTTTCCATCTACACGATCATCGTGATCTTCGGCCTGTTCGTGGCCAGCACGATGTTTTTCGTCCGCCGCTGGTACCTCGCCAACGTCGCGCGCGGCCCCATGCCGGAACTCCCCGGCGACCGCGGGCATTAGGCAACGAGAGGCGATAGACGAGAGAAGATAGAAACGAATACACGATCCTGCTGCCGAGAATTTCGTCTTTCGTCTATCCTCTTTCGTCTTTCATATCGTATCGGCACCTTGGCCGTCAATCCTGTTTTAAAAACAGCACTGGCACGCCTCGTGCTACGCTAACGGCGTTCGTCATGCTCAGGAGAGACGTCGCTGGCGGGGGCAACCCCAACCGGCGACGCCACCGAAGGCGCATTCCCCCGTAATTAACCGCTCAGGTTCAAGTACTGGGACATGACGTGGAACTCTGGAGAGCGTCCGGCTTCAACGTGAAACGTTGCGCCGGGCCGCCGAAGGGGCAAGTGCGGCTCCGCGCCCGGTAACGGTGCACGGAGCCACGCGAATCTCTCAGGCAAAAGGACGGAGCGGGGGTGTAATCGTTCGTCCTTTTGCGGGAGTTCACATGCACATCCTCGTCCTGGGTGCAGGCGTGGTCGGCACGACCAGCGCCTGGTTTCTCCGTCAGCACGGCCACCAAATCACCGTCATCGACCGCCAGTCCGGCGCCGGCGCCGAGACCAGCTACGCCAACGGTGGCCAGATTTCCGTCTCCCACGCGGAGCCGTGGGCCAATCCCAGCGCGCCGTGGAAAATCATCCCCTGGCTGCTGCGCGACGACGCGCCGCTGCTGTTCCGGCCCCGTGCCGACCCCGCGCAGTGGCGCTGGGGCCTGCAGTTCCTGCTCGAATGCCTGCCCGCGCGCACGCGCCACAACATCAGGCAACTGGTCACGCTCGGCCTCTACAGCCGCCAGACACTGCAGGAACTGCGGCGTGACACCGGTATCGAATACGACTGCCTGACCAGGGGCATCCTGCATTTCTATACGAGCCGCAAGGAATACGCCGCGGCGCAGGAGCCCGCCCGGGTGATGAACAGCTTCGGCTGCGACGTGCGCATGATCGAACCGGATGAAATCGTCGCCATCGAGCCCGCGCTGGCCCATGCCCGGGAGAAACTGGTGGGCGGCAGCATGACGACAACCGACGAGTCCGGCGACGCGAACAAGTTCACCCGCAATCTCGCCGCCCTCGCCACCGGCGCCGGCGTCGAATTCCGCTACAACACGACCGTGACAGGTTTCGGCCATGGCAGCGGGCGCGTCACGGACGTGCGAATCAAGCTGCCGACCGGCGGCTACGAATCCCTCCAGGCCGACGCCTACGTCATCGCGTTGGGCAGCTACAGCCCGCAGCTGTTGAAGCCACTGGGCTACCGGCCGCTGATTTACCCCACCAAGGGCTACTCGGCCACGGTGCCCGTCATCAACCCGGACAAGACGCCCACGGTCAGCCTGACCGACGACGAATACAAGCTGGTGTTCTCGCGGCTGGGCGAGCGGCTGCGCATCGCCGGCACCGCGGAAATGAGCGGCTACGACCTCGACCTCAGTCCGGTGCGCTGCGCAGCGATCGTGCGCCGCACGCGCGAGTTGTTTCCCGAAGCGGGTGACTACGACGCCGCGAGCTTCTGGACCGGACTGCGGCCGGCAACACCGTCGAACGTCCCGTACATCGGCCAGGCCCGGAAGCACACGAACCTGTTTTTCAACACCGGGCACGGCACGCTGGGCTGGACGCACGCCTGCGGCTCGGGGCGCGCGCTGGCGGACATCGTGTCGGGCAAGCGCCCGGAAGTGGATTTCGCCTTTTTATAAGGACTGAGGACTTATTACTCAGTCAACGAAACATGACCTAAATGAATGGGATCAAGCGGCATAG
>CAZXNF010000489.1:0-3098 GCA_964641785.1 uncultured Streptomycetaceae bacterium
TCGCCGCATTGATCCAGAACACCACCGACAGCGTCGCCAGCGCGGCAACGTAACCAAACACGCTGGGCGCCACCAGGCGCGTCAGATGGCTGACGGTGGAGCGCAGGCCCAGCGCCTCGCCGGAGCGGCCGTCGGCGGAATGACTGAAGGTGAGCAGCATGGTGATCGGCTGGCCGGCGCCGTTGCCCAGTCCGAACAGGAAGGACAACACGCCGATGAGCACCGGGTTCTCGAAGAACGGCACGAGCACGAAGCACGCGGCCGACAGGTAGAACGCGCATGCCAGCACGGTCCCTTCGCTGTAGCGCCTGAGCAGCCACGGCAGAATCAGCCGCACCGCAATGCCGGCGGCGGCGAAGGTTGCAACCAGCACGCCGATGACGGAGGCCGACAGGCCGATGCTGTGCGCGTACACCGGCATGTAGAAATTGAACATGTCGAGCCCGGACTGCACCATGCTGGAGATGAACAGGATGCGCCACACCGCGCGGTCCCTGAGCATGCTGCGCAGGCCGCCGCCCGCCGCGCGCGCGCCGCGCTGCACGCCCTTAGGCATGCCGCCGCCCCGGGCGATCAGCATCAGGGCGGGGAAGCCGGAGAGCAGCGCGAGATACAGGCAGGTGGCGCCGTAGCCGGCGTGGTCGATGGCGAAGCCGGCGACCAGCGGGCCGAGGAAGCTCGCGCTGGAGTTCATCAGACTCAGGTTGTTGAAGTTGCGCGGGCGCGTCTCCGCGGTGCTGAGCAGGCCCACGAGGTTCTGCACGGAGACGTTGAAGAAGCCGACCAGCAGGCCGTTCAGCAGTGCGGCCACGAACACAGCGGGCATGCCGGGCCACGCCCAGGCGACGAACATGCCGGCCGCGCCGGCGAAGCTGCCCGCCACCAGCAGCCAGCGCGGGCCATAGAGATCGGACAGCCGCCCCACCGGCCACGACAGGAACACCGGCAGCAGGGCAAAACTCGCCGCGAGCGCGCCGATGGCGACCGGCCCGGCGCCGAGGTCCAGCGCGTACAGCACCAGCAGCACGCGGCCCGCGCGCGAGCAGGTCTGCGTCAGCAGCCAGAGCGTGAGCGAGAAGTTGATCATCAATCCCCTCCTGCCCGAGGAGGGGTGCCCGCAGCGGCGGGTGGGGTGGTGGGTGCGCGCGCGGCTTGCCGAACCACCCCGTCTGCTTCGCATCCACCCCTCCTTGGAAAGGAAGGGAAATCACAGTACAGGGCGGCGGCATGGACACCTTGGATGCCGCCGGCCACCGCCTACTTCCCCGCGGGCCGCACGGGCTTCTTGTAGCGGCCGACCGGCACCAGTTCCGCGACCGTGCCGCCGGGGGCGCGGAACTTGACGGGGATCACGCCCGGGTCGCTGATGAGTTCGCAGCCGTAGCTCTTGATCATCTCGGTGGACTTGGCGAGGTCTTCGACTTCGATCGCGAAGTGGTGGATGCAGGGGCCCTCGCCCGCGGCCTTGGACTCGGCGGACTGCGTGCCTTCGTCGTACTTGATGAGCGTGAAATCGATCTCGCCGTCGGTCAGGTGGCGCGAGAGGTGGTCACGCGTCTTGCGGGTTTCGGCCTCCCAGAAGCCGAACACTTTTTCATAGAACTCGGTGGTCTTGTCGAGGTCTTCGACCTTGAGGGCGAGATGGACGATGCGGTTCATGCGGGTTCTCCGGGGTAGTGGGAAAGCGACAGGCTTCCTTTTACCCGCAAGGCGCGGCCTTCCGCGAGGCCCGGCTGTTACACTACGCGAGTCGCAATATGAACTGATGTCTCCCATACCCGGGAGCGTCGGCAAAACGGCCAGCCCGCGCTGGCCGTTTGCATTTTTCAGCGCAACGCGCGCGCCTGCGGGTATTCTCGGGGCATCCCCGACCCCCGCGGCAGAACCACCCATGCGCACGCCTTCAGTACCGCCCGTCGCACTTGCCTTCCTCGCCGCGCTCGCCGCACCCACCGTCAGCGCCCAGGCCTACCCGAACAAGCCGATCCGCATGGTCGTCGCCAACGCTGCCGGCGGCCCCGCGGACGTGGTCACGCGCATCTACTCAGCGAAGCTGAGCGAACTGCTGGGCCAGCAGATCGTGATCGACAACCGCCCGGGCGCGGGCGGCAGCGTCGCCGGCGACGTGGTGGCCACCGCCCCGGCCGACGGCTACACCTTTTGCGTGATGGCCAACGGCACGGCGGCCATCGCGCCCAACCTCATCAAGCTGCGCTACAGCGTCGGCAAGGACCTGGCGCCCGTGGCCCTGATCGGCAACAGCCCGCTCGTGCTGATGGTGAACCCCGGCGTGCCGGCGAAGACGACCAAGGAACTGATCGCGCTGGCGCGCGCGAAGCCCGGCGCCATCCTCTTCGGCTCCTCGCAGCAGGGCAGCACGGCGCACCTGTCGGCCGAGCTGTTCAAGATGATGGCCGGCATCGACATCACGCACGTGCCGTATAAAGGCGCGGCGCCCGCGCTCGTCGGCGTGATCTCCGGCGAGGTGCAGATGCTGATCTCGGGACTCTCGGCCAACATCCCGGCGATCAAGTCCGGCCAGGTGCGCGCGCTGGGTATTACCAGCCCCAAACGCCTGGCGATGATGCCGGACTTGCCGACTATCGCCGAAGCCGTCCCCGGCTACGAGGCCGATTCCTGGTACGTGGTGCTGACGCGCGAAGGTACGCCCAAGGCCATCGTCACCCGGCTCAACGAACTGTCCATCAAGGTGATCGACAGCCCGGACGTGCGCGCCAGGCTGGACGCCGCGGGCGTCACGCCCGAAGCGCTCACGCCGGAGCAGGTCGGTGCGAAGATCCGTCGCGACACCGAGCGCTGGGGCAAGGTCGTAAAAGCCGCCGGCGTGACGGTGCAATAGGAGCCCCCATGGCACAAGACGATCCCACCCTCGGCGCCGCCATCCGCAACCCCAGCTGGCGCCCCACCGTCGTTGGCAGTCACTACGCCGTTTCCACCGGGCACTATCTCGCCTCGGCCGCTGCGCTGCAGGTGCTGGCGCGCGGCGGCAACGCGATCGATGCGGGCGTGACGGCCTCCATGGCGCTGGCGGTGCTGCAGCCCGACCTCGTGAGCTTCGCCGGTGTGGCGCCGACGCT
>CAZXNF010000490.1:0-3094 GCA_964641785.1 uncultured Streptomycetaceae bacterium
CGAAAGAGCGGCTGGTCGGCATGGGCGTGGACATCATCGGCAGCACGCCGGAGGACTTCGGCGCTTTCCTGCGCGCCGAGATCGTGCGCTACGCCAAGGTCATCAAAGAGGCGGGGATCAAGGCGGAATGAAAACTGCGGGTGTCATCGGTCTCGGTGTCCTCGGCAAGCCGGTCGCCGAACGCCTGCTCAAGGCCGGCTACCGGGTCGCGGTGTTCGACGTGCGCGCGGAGCCGGTTGCCGCGCTCGCGGGCGCCGGCGCTGCGGCATGCAAAACCCCGGCGGAGGTGGCGCGGCACAGCGAGCTGATCGTGAGTCTCGTGTCCGACCAGGCCCAGACCCACGCCATCGTATCCGGCGCGGGCGGCATCCTCGAAACACTGAAGCCCGGCACCATCGTCGCCATCGGCAGCACGCTGGCGCCGGCGGCGGTGCGCGCGGTCGCCGCCGCAATTGCGGCGAAGGGCGGCGACACGCTCGACACCCCCATCTCCGGCGGCTACCTCGCCGCCTACGAAGGCAACCTGAGCCTGATGGTCGGCGGCCAACAGGCGGTGCTTGACCGCGCGCTGCCCACCCTGCGCACCCTCGCGAAAAACATCACGCTCGCCGGGGACATCGGCGCCGGGCAGGCCGCCAAGCTCGCCCACCAGTTGGTGTACGCCACCAACGTCATGGCGCTGCTCGAAGGCCTGTCGCTGGGCGCGGCGGCCGGCGTGGACCCGGCGGTGATGAAGCAGATCCTCAAGGCGGGCATCGCCAACAGCGGCGTGCTGCAGTTATGGCACGAATTCGGCCCGCGCTGGAAGGACATGCTGAAGCCCGCGCCGCCCGGTGCGCCGCTGCCCAACATGCGCAAGGACCTGCACCTCGTGCTGGATTTCGCGAAGGAACTTGGGGTGACGCTGCCGGTGGCGACCGAGGCTTCGCGGGTTGCGGATGCGGGCATCGCGGCCGGGCACGTCGACCCGAGGCTCTGATTCCGTCACGCCGGGACGTTCTTCGTCGCGGTAGCGCTCGTGACCTTGCCGGGGGCAGCCCGGCGGCTGGTCACTTTCTCTTGCCCGGCCAAGAGAAAGTAACCAAAGAGAAGGCCGCCCAAGGCACCGCCACTGTCGTGGTGTCCCTGCGCTGCTCGCCATGGACGGCGGCTGCGGAACTCGCTTCCGCCACGACAACATGGCGGAAGCTCAGACAGTCCTCGCCGACGGCCCCGTCCATGCCTGTGCTGCTCGGCGGTGCCCAAGGGAAACCACGAACCAAGCTACTCAAGCGCAACGCCTCGAAACAAATGCGGCTGAACCGTCAGCCACTCAGCCCTTTGCAGTCGCGCTCATCATCCAGTTGGCCACGGCGCACAGGTCGCCGTCAGTGCCCCACGCGCCGATCAGTTGCACGCCGACCGGCAGGCCGTCCACCGTCATCAGCGGCAGGCTGAACGCGGGGATGCCGAGGAACGACGCGTAGAGCAGGAAGGTCCGGCTGCCCGTTTGGTCGTGACCGACCGGCGCGGGACTCGAAGCGGCCAGCGTGATGAAGCCATCGCTGGCTTCAAGAACGCCACGCACGCGTGCCTGCATGGCCCGTTTCTCTTCCAGCAGGCGCGTGTAGTCCGCCGGCATCATCTTCGCCGCGTGAGCGACGCGGTCCTTGATGCGCTGCTCCAGCAGCGGGCCGTGGTCGCGCACGTATTGCTCGTACGGCCACTTCATCTCCCAGGCCGTGATGTCCACGGAGCGTTCGGTAAAGCCGCCGTCGAGCGCCGCTTCCAGGTCCGCGACCGTCTGGCTGGTCTCGCGGCTCGTGATCTCGACACCGGCTGCCTTCAGCCGGTCGATCACGGCTTCAAAAGCGGCGCGGGTGGCCGGGTCCACTTCCGGCTCCCAGCCTTTTGTATAGAGCCGGATCAGGCGGCGCGGCCGCTTCGCCGCGGGCGGCACGGCGCCTGCACCGCTGAGGAAGGGCTGGCCCGCGGCACCCTGCGCAAGCGAAATGTGCGAGACGATGCGCCAGGTGTCGTCGAGCGTCGAGCCGATCGCGCCCAGGTGATCGTGCGTGAGCGAGATCGGATGCACGCCCTGCATTGTCAGCAGGCCGTGGGTGGGTTTGAAGCCGACGGCGCCGCAGTAGGAGGCCGGCCTCAGGATCGAGCCCTGCGTCTGCGTGCCCAACGCCACCGGCAGCATGCCGCCACCGACCGCGGCGGCGGACCCGCTGGAGGACCCGCCGGGTGTGCGCGCCGGATCGTGCGGGTTGGTGGTCTGGTTGGTGGCGCCAGTGGCGAACGCGGTGGTGACCGTCTTGCCGACGATCACCGCGCCGCCCTTGCGCAGCGCGTGCACGCACGCCGCGTCGTAGCGCGGCTGCCAGCCGGAGTAGACGGGCGATCCCATCTGCGTCGGCAGGTCGGAGGTATCCATGATGTCCTTGATGCCAACCGGGCAGCCATCGACCATGGAGAGCGGCGCGCCCGCGCGATAGCGGGCGGTCGCGGCGTCGGCCGCGGCGCGCGCACCTTCTATGTTCAGCGTGACGAAAGCCTTCACCGTGCCGTCGCGCTCGGCGATGCGGACGAGGCAGTGCTCCAGCAAATCGCGCGGGGTCCGTTTGCCCGCCAGCAGGTCCGGCAGGGCTTGCGAGAAACTGTTCATCATTCCGGCTTGATGTTGGCCGCCTTGACGACCTTGGACCACTTGGCCATCTCCGACTGGACGTAGGCATTGGTCTTGTCGAGCGGCTCCATCGCAGGCTCCAGGCCGACGGCCGCCAGCCGCGCCCTGGTTTCCGGAACGGCGAGCAGCTTCGTGATCTCGCCGTTGAGCTGCGCCAGCACGTCTTTCGGCGTCGCGGCGGGCGCGAACATCGCGTACCAGACATCGACCGCGTAGCCCGGCACGCCCGCTTCGGCCACCGTCGGCAACTCAGGCGCGGCCTGCGTCCGCCTCGCGCCGACCGTCGCCAGCGCGCGCAGCTTGTCTCTCTTCACGTATTCCATGGCCGACACGACGGCCGTGCACGACAGCGAGATGCGGCCCGCGATGAGATCGGTGACGCCAGGTCCGGTGCCTTTGTACGGCACGTGCACGATGTCGGTC